>DATCQC010000001.1:0-3733 GCA_036569685.1 Candidatus Limnocylindria bacterium
CGGTAGTAGACCGCCTCGACCTGCATGAACGGCTCCGGCCGCGCATCGCTCGCGTAGTACCCGGTCCATTCGCCGAACGGACCTTCGACGATGCGCTCCTTCGGATCCACCCAGCCCTCGATGACGATCTCGGCGTCCGCGGGCAGCGGCAGTCCGGTGATCGGCCCCTTCACGACCCGGAAGGACTCGCCGCGCACGCCGCCGGCCCAGTCGTACTCGGTGAGCCCGAACTGGACCTCGGTCGCGGCCGCGAGGAACAGCAGCGGGTCGCCACCGGCGACGAACGCGATCGGCATCTTCTCGCCGCTCGCGAGCCACGCGTCGCGGTGCATCCGGCCGTGCTTGCCCGGCGAGATGTAGAAGCCGAGCTTGTTGCGGTCGTGGACCATCACCCGGTAGCAGCCCAGGTTCACCCAGCCGTTATCGGGATCGCGCGTGATGTCGAAGCTGCCGGTGCCGATGTAGCGGCCGCCGTCGTCCTCGTGCCACTTCGGCGCGGGGAAGATCGTCATGTCGACGTCCGCGCCGCGCTTCACGTTCTCGAAGATCGGGCCGTCCTTCACCTCGATCGAGGGGATCGGCGTGATGCCCTCCGACACCCGCTTCTGCCACGCCCTGACCAGATCCTCGGGCGCGGCTTTCGGGTCGAGGCCGAGCGTGAGCGCGAGGCGTGGGAACCAGCCGAGCGCGTTCGAGAGCACCCGGAAGCCTTTCTGGTAGCCGGGGATCTCGTCGAACAGGAGAGCCGGGGTGCCGTGGACACGGCCGGCCAGCTCGGTGGCCATCCCGATCTCGTCCTCGGCGCGGGCGCCCCGGATGACCCGCAGTTCGCCCATTGCGTCCATGCGTGTCAGCCAATCCCGCAGATCACGGAAGGTCCGGGTCGGGCGCTCGGCGACAGCCATCGTTGATCTCCCCACCCCCGCCCGTAATGGGCCGCGGGGATCAATTGGCAAATGGTTATACCACTGGGACCGAGGCGAGGAAATCCGCGACCAACGCGGTGGCGCGCGCGGCCGAGCCCCGTTCGCTGTGCGGGCTATGGCCGGCGCCGGCGAGCAGCTCGATCCGCGCCGAGGGGACCTCGCGCGAGATGCGATCGAGCTCACCTGGCTCGGTGCGCGGATCGTCGGCGCCGTGCACGACGAGCAGCGGGACGCGCAGCTCGTGAAGCCGGCCTTCGTAGAAATCGTCGTCCGGCGTCTTCGCGATCTTGAGCCATGCCTGTCCTCCTGCCTGCAGCACGGTGCGCCAGTAGTCCTCACCGTGGTCCTCGGCCAGGCGGCGGGCGACGCGCTCGCCGAACGAGTCGGGGTCGTCGCGCATGCGAAGGAAGAAGTCGCGCGAGCGCGGCTTCGCGCGATCGAGATGTATCGCCTCGACGATCAGGCCGCTGTAGCGGTCGGGCGACCGCAGCGCGAGCAGCGTCGCGATGATCGCGCCGTCGCTGTGACCCCAGAGTGCGCAGCGCTCGATGCCGAGGGCGTCGAGAAGCGCCTCGGTCTCGACCGCCGCGGCGACGTGGAACTTCGGTGGCAGCTCGGCGATGTGCGGCGAGCGTCCGTAGCCGGTGCGATCCGGGATGATGAAGCGCCGGTCGAGCTTCGCGGTCGCGTCGTCGTACGGGTAGAAGCCGTAGCCCCAGCCGCCGTGCAGGATCACGAGCGGCTCGCCGGTCCCGCCCTCGCGGTAATGGAGCGCGATCGGTCGCGTGCCAGGAAGCAGCGCCGACTGGGCGATCGTCTCCATCTTGGAGACGAGCGTCGTCACTTCCCCTTGTAGTTCGGCTTGCGCTTCTCGGTAAAGGCGGTCACCCCTTCGCGCGCGTCCTCCGACGCGAAGAGGCGGCCGACCGCGGCGTGTTCGAAGAGCATCCCATTCTCGAACGGCATCCCGCCGCCCAGCACGGTCGCGAGCTTGATCTGGCCAATCGCGAGCGTCGGGCCGATCGAGAAGGACGACGCCATCTCGTGCGCGCGCTCCTGGAGCCGATCGGCAGCGACGAGCTCGTCCACGATGCCGAGGGTCTTCGCCTCCGCTGGCTGGACCGTGCTCCCGCGGATCATGAGCTCGAGCGCCTTCTGCCTGCCGATGAGCCGCGGCAGTCGCTGCGTTCCGCCGGTGCCCGGCAGCACGCCGAGCGTGACCTCGGGCAGTCCGATGTTGTACGTGCCCTCGGCCGCGATGCGGATGTCGGTGCACATCGCGATCTCGAGGCCCCCGCCGAGGCAGTGGCCGTTGATCGCGCAGACGACGATCTTCGGCGTCCGCTCGAACTTGCCCATGATCTCGTTCGCGTGGATGACGAATGCGAACTGGTAGTCGCTGTCGGTCGACGCGAACATCTTCACGTCGGCGCCGGCCGAGAAGAACTTCTCCGACGCGCTGCGCACGACGATGGCCTTCACCGCCGCGTTGAAGCGCGCCTCGTCGATCGCGAGCGACAGGTCGTCAAGGAAGGCCTTGTCGTACGAGTTGGCCGGCGGCCGGTCCAGCACGATGTGTCCGACGGCATCCCGTATCTCCAGCCGAACGACCGACATGCCGACCTCCCGAACGCACGCGCGCTGATTTACGGCACAATCTAATCACCGAAGTCGCGCCCGTGCGCGCCGGTCGCGATCAGAGAGGTGTCCTTCATGGCGAAGATGTTCATCAACGGTGAGCTCGTTGACGCGCAGGCGGGCAAGACGATGGAGGTCAAGAACCCCTCGACCGGATCGGTCGTCGACTCGATCCCGCGGGGAAGTGCGGCCGACGTCGATGCGGCGGTCGAGGCGGCGGCCAAGGCGTTCCCCGCGTGGGCCAGCCTGCCGCCGACCAAGCGTGCGGCCATCCTCCACGCCGCCGCCGAGAAGATGAAGGCCGCGGTCCCGGAGATCGCGAAGCTCCTCTCGCAGGAGCAGGGCAAGCCGCTCGCGCACGCGATCCTCGAGGCCGCGCGGGTCCAGGAGAACCTCGAGTACTACGCCGGCCTCGCCGACAAGATCCGCGGCGACTACGTGCCGCTCGACGACCCCGGGAAGTTCGGCCTCACCATCCGTCGCCCGATCGGCGTCGTGGCCGCGATCACCCCGTGGAACTTCCCGCTCACGCTCATGGCCAACAAGATCTGCCCGGCACTCGCGACCGGCTGCACGGTCGTACTGAAGCCGGCGTCCACGACGCCGCTCGCGACGCAGAAGGCCGTCGAGATCATCAACTCCGCGGGCCTGCCGCCGGGCGTCCTGAACATCGTGCACGGGTCCGGGGCCGAGATCGGCGACGCGCTCGTGTCGCATCCCAAGGTGAACAAGGTCGCGTTCACGGGCCAGACCGAGACCGGCAAGCGGATCATGAAGCTCGCCGCGGAGAACGTGACCCGGATCACGCTCGAGCTCGGTGGGAGCGATCCGATGATCGTGTGCGACGACGCCGACATCCGGCGCGCGTCCGCCGCGACGGCCATCGGCCGGTTCTTCAACGCGGGCCAGGCGTGCCTCGCGGTGAAGCGGGTCTACGTGTTCGCGTCGGTCGCCGAGGAGTTCATGGCGAAGATCGCGGACCGCGCGAAGAAGGAGTGGAAGGTCGGCGACGGCCTCGCCGAAGGGACCAAGATGGGCCCGCTCCACACCGAGCACCAGCGCGCCGAGGTCGAGGCCCAGGTGGCCGACGCGGTCGCCAAGGGTGCCACGGTACTCGCCGGGGGCACCCGTCCCCAGGGGGACGAGTTCTCGAAAGGCTGGTTCATGGA
>DATCQC010000002.1:0-8902 GCA_036569685.1 Candidatus Limnocylindria bacterium
CTTCTGGGCCTGCGTCAGCACGCGCCCGAGCCGCGGGCTCGCCGACAGCTGCACGTTGCCGCTCACCTTCGGCTGGCGCCCGAGCTCCTGCTGGATCGCGCTGAGCAACTGCTGCGGTGAGCCCCCGAGCGCCTCGATGACGCTCGGCACGATGCCGCCTTGCTGCGCGAGCAGCGCGGCGAGGAGATCCTCGACCTCGAGCTGCGACCGCCCGTTCTCCTGCGCACCCTGCTGCGCAGCGATGAGCGCTTCCTGGGTCTTCTCGGTCATCTTCTTCGGATCGATCATGACGACACTCCTCTAGAGCAAGATGCGAGCGGACGTCTTCGGTCCGTCGCTCCGCGGCGATCTCAGTCGCGAGCTCGCGTTCCTTCTCGTTCAGCTTCGTCGGCAGGACCACCTTCACTGTGACGTAGAGGTCGCCCGAGCCACCACCTGCTCGCGGCATGCCCTGTCCGGCGAGGCGGATGGTCCGGCCGTTCTGGGTCTCCGGCGGGATCCGCAGGCTCACCCGGCCCTTCAACGTCGGCACGGTGACCTCGGCCCCGAGCAGCGCCTCGTGGAGCGCGACTGGCAGCTCGAGCCGCAGATCGTCACCGTCGCGCGTGAACAGCGGATGCGGCTTCACCTTCACCTGGAGGTACAGATCGCCGCCCGCGGCCTGACCCGCGAGGCGGATGCGCTGGCCGTCGCGCACGCCGCTCGGGATCTTCACGCTGAGGCGCTTCGTCGTCCCGTCCTCGCCCTGGAGCTCGAGCACCCGTTCGGTGCCCTTGTAGGCCTCCAGCAGGGTGACCTCGATCGGGTACTCGACGTCCGCGATCGCGCGCGATCGCGCGGTGCGCCGCCGCGTGCCGTTGCCCGCGGCCCCCTCGCCGAAACCACCCATGTTGCCGAACACCGACTGGAAGAAGTCGGAGAAGTCACCGCCGCCACCGCCGCCGAACGGGTCCGCGCCCGGCGTGCCGGTGTAAACCCATTGGAAGCCGCCGTTGGTCCCACGCCGCGAGCTCGCCCCGGCCTGCGCGTAGCGCTCCCAGTCGGGACCAAGCTGGTCGTAGCGCTTGCGCTTGTCCGGATCGCTCAAGACCTCGTTGGCCTCGTTGACCTCTTTGAACTTCTTCGACGCGTCCGCAGACTTATTGACGTCGGGATGGAACTGGCGAGCCAACTTGCGGTACGCCTTCTTGATGTCGGCGGCGGTCGCGTCCTTTGAGACCCCGAGGGTCTTGTAGTAGTCCTTGTACTCGACGGGCATCGTCGCCCCCTACTAGTTCGGCGGCGGGACCATCGTTGGCCGCGCGGCTTCGATTTGCGCGGGGGTGACACTCGGTCCGGGGAGCAGTGCCAGCTTGAGCACTTCCTCGATGTTCGAGACCGGCTTGATGTCGACCGTGTCGGTGACCTCCTTGGGGACATCGACGAGGTCCTTCCTATTCTTCTCGGGGAGGATGAAGGTCTTGATCCCGGCGCGGTGCGCCGCGAGCAGCTTCTCCTTCACTCCACCGATCGGAAGGACACGGCCGCGAAGGGTGATCTCACCCGTCATCGCGACCTCGCGCCGGACGCGCCGGCCGGTGAGGGCCGACACGATCGCGGTCGCCATCGTGACTCCCGCGGAGGGACCGTCCTTCGGGATCGCTCCCGCCGGAACGTGGATGTGCATCGCGTGGTCCTTGAAGAAGCCCTTCGGCACGCCGAGCTCCGCCTGGTGCGCTCGCACGTAGCTCAACGCCGCGCGCGCGGACTCCTCCATGACCTTCTGGATCTGGCCGGTGAGGACGAACTCCTCGGTCTTGCTGCCTTGATCCATGATCGTGGCCTCGACGGTCAGGACGTCGCCCCCGGACTCGCTCACCGAGACACCGGTGACCGCGCCGACCTGGTCCTCTTCCTCGGCCAGGCCGAAGTCGAACTTCTCCGGTCCGAGGTAGGTCGAGAGCTCGGCCGCGTCGACCGTGACGGTCTCCGCCTTGTGCTCGGCGATCTGGCGCGCGACCTTGCGGCAGATGGTGCCGATCTCGCGCTCCAGGTTCCGGACGCCGGCCTCACGCGTGTACAGGCGGGCCATGTCCTTGAGCGCCGCGTCCGTGAGGATGAGGCGTCCGTTCTCCAAGCCGTGCTGCTTCAGCTGCCGCGGCAGGAGGTAACCGATCGCGATGTGCATCTTCTCGTCCTCGGTGTAGCCGGGCAGCCGGATGATCTCCATCCGGTCGCGGAGCGGCGGGATGATCGTGTCCTCCACGTTCGCCGTCGTGATGAAGATGACCCGCGACAGGTCGTACGGAACTTCGAGGTAGTGGTCCGAGAACGTGCTGTTCTGCTCGGGGTCGAGGACCTCGAGGAGCGCCGAGCTCGGGTCGCCGCGGAAGTCCGCGCCGACCTTGTCGATCTCGTCCAGCATGAACACCGGGTTCGTCTCGGCCGCCGTCTTCATGTTCTGGAGCACGCGGCCGGGAAGCGCGCCCACATAGGTGCGCCGGTGGCCACGGATCTCCGCCTCGTCACGGATGCCGCCGAGCGACATGCGGACGAACTTGCGGCCCATCGCGCGGGCGATGGACTTGCCGAGGCTCGTCTTGCCGACGCCGGGCGGGCCGACGAAGCAGAGGATCGGGGCACGCAGCTCGTGCGAGAGCTTGCGGACCGCCATGTACTCGAGGATCCGGTCCTTGATCTTCGGGAGGCCGTAGTGGTCCTCGTCGAGGATCCGCGCGGCTTCCACGATGTCCCAGTCGTCCTCGGGCGCCTTCTTCCACGGGACCGAGATGAGCCAGTCGACGTAGGTGCGGATGACGCCCTGCTCGGGTGAGGCTTGCGGGATCTTCTCGAGCCGCCCGACCTCCTTGAGGGCCTTCTCCTTGACTTCGTCCGGCATGCCGGCGGCCTCGATCTTCTCGCGAAGCTCGTTGACCTCCGAGGTGCCGTCGTCGTCGCCGAGCTCCTTCTGGATCGCCTTCATCTGCTCGCGGAGGATGTACTCGCGCTGCGTCTTGTCGAGGGTCTGTTGGACGTCGCTCTGGATCTTCGCCTTCATCTGCAGGATCTCGTTCTGCTTCGCGAGGAAGACCGAGAGGAACCGGAGGCGCTCGACCACGCCCTCCATCTCGAGGAGCTGCTGGCGCTGCTCGATGGTGAGGTCCTGGCTTTGCGCGACGAGGTCGGCGAAGTGCGACGGGTCATCCGTGCTCTTCGCGGTCATCGCGACCTCGGGCACGATCGAGCCGCCGTTCTCGACGTAGTCGCCGAACAGGCTCTTCACGCTGCGGAGGAGCGCCTCGCGCTCGACCGGCTCGCCCGGGATCTCGGTGATCGGTTGGAACGTGACGCGGAAGTACCGCGAGTCGGGCGTGAAGCCGGTGATCTTCACCCGCTGGAGGCCCTGCACGATCACCTGCGCGCTGCCGTCCGGGATCCGGAGGAGGCGCACGATCTCGGCCACCGTGGCGACGCTGTAGATCTGGTCGGACGTGACGTCATCGACCTCGGCGTCCTTCTGCGCGGCGAAGATCACGTAGTGCTTCTCTTCGCTCATCGCGGCATCGATGGCCGCCACGCTCTTGTCGCGACCGACCCCGAGGGGTTGGACGATCTTTGGGAACACCACCATCTCCCGCAGGGGGACGAGGGGGAGCTCTCCCGGGTAGGTGCGAATGTCTTCGGTCACAGGCTCGCCTCTTTCTTCAGGTCTGTGCTACGCGCTTCTACTTCGTCGATGGCATTGGCGATCTCGCGCAGCAGGTCCGCGGCATCGCGGAACTGCAGGAGCATCTTCACGCCGGCGAGATTCACCCCGCGCTGCTGCGTGAGATAGCGGATGACCCGCACCCGCTGGAGGTCTTCATCGGAGTACAGCCGGATGTTGGAATCGGTCCGGACGGGCTCGACGAGGCCTTCCTCTTCGTAGATCCGCAGCGTGCGCGGGTGGCAGCCGGCGATGCTCGCGGCGATCGAGATCACATAAACGGGCCGACTTCCACGCGCCATCGCATTGGTATAAGACCTATCAATGCCATTGTCAACCTTCTTGCGGATCGGTTGCCTAGCCGAAGAGCGCCTTCTTGACCTCCTGCTCGGCGGCGGTGGGGGCGAACACGATGATCCGGTCCCCCGCCTCGAGCTTCGTGTCGCGGTGGGCGCGCATGATCTGGCCCTTCCGGACGATCGCCCCGATGTGCGCGCCGGCCGGAAGGCCAACGGCCTCGACCTCCTTGTCGGCGGCCGGCGAGCCGACCGCGATCTCGGCCTCGACGATCTCGAGGTCCGAGCGCGTGAGCGGCATGAGCGGCATGAAGCCGCCGGTCGGCAGCTCCTGCTCGATGACCCCCATGAGCACCCGGGTCGAGGAGAGCGTCTCGTCGATGCCCATGGCCTTGAACACGATCTCGTTCTTCGGGTTGTTCACCCGCGCGATCACGCGGTTCGCGCCGCACTTCAGCTTCGCGAGCTGGCTGATGATCAGGTTGTCCTCATCGTCACCGGTCACCGCGAGGACCGCGTCGGCCCGCTGGCAGCCGGCCTGGATCTGGAACCGTCCCTCGTCCGCGGGCGCGTTGATCACCACGGAGCCGAGCTGCTCCTCGATCCAGAGGGCCCGCTTGCGGTCGCGCTCGATGATCATCACCTCGTGGCCGGCCTCGAGGAGCGCCTTCGAGAGGTGGTAGCCGACCTCGCCTCCGCCCGCAACGACGAAGTACATCAGCGACCCACGTTCGGCAGCTGGGCGGAGAGCTCCTCGTCATGCTTCATCGCGGCCTTCATGAGGTTCGGACCGATGCTCTTGTCGCCCGCGAGCACCGCATGGAGCAGCGTTCCGAGGATCGTGGTACGCGAGAACGTGTAGATCCCCTCCCCGCGGTACGTCGAGGCGCGGATCGGGTCATTCACCTTGGCGAAGACCTGCGCGACCCCGAAGATCTTCTTCGCGATCTGCGCGGCCATGAGGTTGCGGTTGTCACCCTGGGTGAGCGCGAGGAAGGCCGTGGCCGACTCGATGCCGGCCTGGCGGAGGATGTCCATGTCGGTCCCGTTGCCGAGCACCGGCGTCCCTTTGAAGTTCGAGGGCAGCCGGCTGAACGCGGACCGTTCGACGTCGACGATGGACACGGTGTCGCCGCCCTGGTCGAGGAGCTCCGCGAGGAAGGCGCCGGTGCGCCCACAGCCGACGATGACGACGTTCACTTGGGTTCTTCCTGACGATACGCGAGCACCGCGCACGGCGCTTTCACGTAGACCTCCTCGACGGTCCGGCCCACGTAGACCCGGCCGAGTCGCTTCCGGTACGGCATCCCGAGCAGGATGAGCTCGCTGTGCTGCTCGACGGCGGTGTCGACGATGGCCGCCGCCGCCTCGCGGGCCTGCAGCACCTCGGTCGTGAGGTGCGCGCCGAGCTTCTCGGCGACCTTCTCGGCGAGTGCCAGGACCTCCTCGCCGCGCTCGAGCTCGGCGTCCAGGACGGCGTCGAGCGGCATGTTCCATTTCACCTCGATCACGTGCACGGCCGTGATCTTCGCCTTGTGGGCGCGCCCGAGGGCGATGGCGTACTCGATGACATCGGGGTCGATGGCCGTACCGGCAAGGGGCACGAGGATGTTCGTGAGCTTCACAGGCGGCGGAGTTTAGTGCGGTTCGAAGTCCTCGGCGTCGCCAAGGTGATACGGCACGTCGATGACGCTCGTGTTCGGACGAGTGAAGAGCGCGAGCTTCAATCGCAGCGCGGTCTGGTTGTGGAGCGCGGCGTCCCACCAGTGTCGCGGCACGAACTCGGCGAGCACGACGACGATCGGCCGCCCCGGGTCGCCCTCGTCGATCGCATCGAGGTAGCTCAACATCGGCGCCAGGAGCGAGCGGTAGGGCGACACGATGACCTCGAGCGGGATCGCGGTGCCGACCGATCGCCCCCAGCGCTCCTTGAACGCTTGGGCTCCGTCCTCGTCGAACGAGATGTGGACCGCCGACACGTGCTCGGAGAGTCCGCGGGCGAGACTGAGGGCGTGCAACGCGGCCTTGTCGATCCGGCTGACCGGCACGATCAGCCGCGGGTCGCGGGCGCGCAGCGCGACCTGCGCGCCGCGCGGGATCAGCAGCTCGTCCTCGATCCGCCGGTAGTGCTGATGGACGCGCCACATGAGGTAGACCAAGACCGGCATGACCGCCAGGACGAGCCACGCACCGAGTGCGAACTTGGTCACCGTGACGACCACCGCGACCACGCCGGTGGCGATGGCGCCGAGCGCGTTGACCGAGATCGAGAATCGCCAGCCGCGTCCGCGCTCGCGGAGCCAGTGCCGCACGAGGCCGGCCTGCGACAGCGTGAACGCGATGAACACGCCGATCGTGTAGAGCGGGATGAGCCCATTCACGCTGGCCTGGTACGCCGCAAGGAGGAGCGCCGACAGAACGGCCAGCACGATGATCCCGAACGAATACGCCAGGCGATCGCCCCGCTGCGCGAACTGACGCGGCATGAACCGGTCGGTCGCCAGGATCGAGGCGAGGCGCGGGAACCCGGAGAAGCTCGTGTTCGCGGCGAGCGTGAGGATGATCGCCGTGGCGATCTGGACGACGTAGAAGTACCAGCCATCGCCGACGAGCGATCGGGTCAGCATCGACAGGATGCTCTGGGTCTCACTCGCATCCGGCTGCAGGCCGATGCGCGTCGAGAGGAAGCTGATGCCGATGAACAATGTGCCGAACAGCGTGCCCATCGCGACGAGCACGATCCGCGCGTTGGTCGCCTCCGGCTTCCGGAAGGCGGGGACCCCGTTCGCGACCGCTTCAGTACCGGTCAGCGCGACGGATCCGGACGAGAACGCGCGCAGGATGAGGAATGCGCCGAGCAGCTCGGTCTGCTGCACGGCGACGGGTGGCGGGATCGGGGCTGGCAGATCACCCGTGATCAGGCGATAGAGGCCGATCGCCAGCACGCCGAAGACGCTGATCACGTAGAAGTACGTCGGCCCCGCGAACAGCACGCCCGCCTCGCGGATCCCTCGTAGGTTGCCGATCGTGAGGAGTCCGATGAACACGACGCCGATCGTGACCTTGGACGGCTCGAGATCCGGTCGGGCGCTCGTGATCGCGAGCACGCCGCCGGCAACGGAGACGGAGACCGTGAGGACGTAGTCGACGAGCAGCGCCGCCGCCGCCACGAGGCCCGGCAGCCGGCCGAGGTTCTCGCTCGCGACCACGTAGCTCCCGCCGCCGTTCGGATACGCCTTGATCACCTGTAGGTAGGAGATGACGACGATCGCAAGGATGACGACGATCGCGATCGTGAGCGGCATCGTGAGCGCGAGGGCGCCGGCGCCGGCGAGCGCGAGCGCCCGCATCGTCTCCTCAGTGGCGTACGCGGAGGACGAGATGTTGTCGGAGGCGAAGATCGCGAGCCCGGTGACCTTGCTGAGCCGCTCCTCGTGCTCCTGCTCGGATGAGAGCCGGCGGCCGAACAGGATCGAGCGAACACGTTCGACCGCCTGGCCGACGCTGCCCTCCGGCTCATTCGATTTGTCGGTCGCTTCGACGTAGCCCCGTTTGCGGCGGAGGTCGCCACTCCGCACGATGCGCACGCGCGCGTCGCCCGGAAGGCGGCCCCTGACGCGCTCGACGCGCTCGAGCCGGTGCTCCGGCCGCGGCGGTCGCTCGGGCGGCTCTCCGGATGAGTTCTCAGTCAAATCCCGCGAATCTTAGGCCGTGATCCGCGCGCGCTCGGTACCGCTCTGATCCACCAGCACCACCACCCGGATCCCGCGCACGAGCCCGTCGTCGATAGAGACGGTCTGCGCGGGGTACGTGAGCGCTTGCGTGACGATCGCGCCATCGCGCGGGGCGGTGATCTCGCAGCGCACCCTGAGCGTCGGCCCGTCGCGGGTGATCCGCCGCACACGGATGCCGTACCCGCCGGTGCGGCGCTCCCCGAGCCGGACGGTGAGGCGCACACGGCCGCCACGCGGCAGCTCGTACTCGAGGGGCGCCTCGCCGGGCCCGGTGCCGAGCTCCTCGCGGAACGCGATCTCGCTCACAGGCCGAACGCCAATCGATCGGCGAGCATGTCGGGCAGCTTCAGTGCGCGCATCCGCTTCTGCGTTTCGGCGACGTCATACGCGACCCGGTGGAAGTCCGCGGTCCCGCGCTCGACATCGAGCAGCGCATACGACGCGCGCGGGTCGCCGTCCCGGGGCTGGCCCACGCTACCGGGGTTGATCATGACCTTGGTGTCGCCGACGCGGAACGTCGCGGGCACATGGGTGTGACCGACGCAGCACCGCGGCACGGCGAGGCCCGCCATGGCGAACCCGGCCGTGCGCGCGTCGAAGATGTACTCCCAGAGCGGGTCGCGCGGGCTGCCGTGGCAGATCGCGTAGCCGGCCGCGGGCTCGAGCGTGACGGGGAGCGCGGCCAGGAAGTCGCGGTCCGCGCCGCCAAGCCACGCCCGATGGCGTTCGGCGGCCGTGCGCGCGGCCGCGTTGAAGAGCTCGAGCCCTTCACCCGTGGCGACCGCGCGGTCGTGGTTACCCGCGATGAGCGTCGCGCGACGTTCGCGGAGCACGGCGAGCGTCGGCGCCGGATCCGGCCCGTACCCGACCGTGTCGCCCATCACCCAGATCCCTGCGACCTCGGGCAGATCGCGCAGGACGGCCTCGAGCGCGACGACGTTCGCGTGGATGTCCGACAACAGCGCCACGATCATGCCGCCGCCGCCTTCGCCTCGGCGATGGTGAAGCGGCGGGCGGCGAGCGCGCGGCCAAGCACCACCGACGCGGCGCCGAACCGGGCGAGCGCGGTGACGTCAGCGAGATCGCGCACGCCGCCGCCCGTGTGCAGCGCGACCGCGGCCGCTCGCGGTCCGAGGGCCTCCCGGATCTGCTGAAGCAGCACGATCGGTGGACCGCCGAACCCACCC
>DATCQC010000003.1:0-18499 GCA_036569685.1 Candidatus Limnocylindria bacterium
ATCGTCGTCGGGCCGGTGCGGTAGTCGCCGGCGATGAAGATGGACCCGATCTCGGTCTGGAAGGTCTGAGGGTCCACCTTCACGTCGCGCCAGCGCTTCACGCGGAACGGCTCGAAGTCGTTCATGAACGTGCGGTCCGGAGCCTGGCCGAGGGCGAGGAGCACGGTCTCGCAGGGGATCTCGAACTCGGAGCCCTCGATCGGCTCGGGTGCCCGCCGGCCGCTCGCGTCCGGCACACCGAGGCGGTTGCGCACGAACTTCACGCCCCGGACGTGGCCCTTCGCGTCCGCGAGGACCTCGACCGGCGAGGCGAGGTAGACGAACTCCATCCCTTCGCGGGCGGTCTCGCCGAGCTCCTCCTCGTCCACGACCATCTCGTCGCGGCTACGGCGGTAGACGATGTAGATCTCCTCGGCGCCCAGCCGCCACGACGTCGACGAGCAGTCCATCGCGGTGTAGCCGCCGCCGAGCACCACGACCCGCTTCCCCACCTCGACCGGACGGCCCCGATAGGCGCGCTCGAGGAACACGATGCCGGCCATGACGCCCTGGCTGTCCTCGCCGGGGATCCCGATGTACGTCGGCTCGAAGCAGCCTGCCGTCACGAGCACGGCATCGAACTGCTCGGTGAGCGCTCGCAGCTTGATGTCGCGGCCGACGTAGGTGGACATCTTCAACTCGACGTTCTCGTTCACGATGCCCGCGATGTCGCGGTCGATGACCTCGCGCGGCAGCCGGAACGGCGGGACGCCGGCGAGGGTCGTGCCGCCGGCCTGGTCGAGCGCGTCGTAGACCGTCACCCCGAAGCCGAGCTTCGCGAGATCGCTGGCGGCGGCGAGGCCGGAGCAGCCGGCCCCGACGATCGCGACCTTCTTCGCCGGCGGCCCGTAGATCGGCGGCGCGGGCTGGCGGTACGGGAGCCCGTCGACCGTGACGTTCTCGTGGGTCCAGTCGGACAGGAACTTCTTCACGTAGCGGATCGAGAGGGGCTTATCGACCTCCTTGCGCCGGCAGGCCGTCTCGCACGGCGCCGCGCAGACGCTCCCGCAGATGCTCGCCATCGGGTTCGGGTCGAGGGCGAGCTCCCAGGCCTTCTCGAACTCGCCGGCGGCCGCCAGGTTCAGATAGCCGCGGCAATTCGTGCGGACCGGGCACGCTTCCTGGCAGGGGATGTTGTCCTGATACCAGGCGGGACCGACCTCCACCACCTGGTACAGCTCTCTCACGCCATAGTCATGCTACGGATGCGTAGTGGGGTGTCAAAAGACCGTCCGGTCATCGAGCGCAAGACGGGCTTCGACGGCTCGGTGCAGGAGTTCGCCTGCCGCGCGCTGCAGATCGAGCCCGGGACGCACGCGGTCATCCGGTACGACCTCGATCGCGACTGGCACGTCGGCGGGATGGTCTTCCCGAAGGGCGGATACACCGCGGGCCACTTCTGGATCGACCGCCCATACAACGTGTACCACTGGCTCGAAGGCGGCCGCACGCTCGGGTACTACTTCAACGTCGGCCTCGTCGACGAGATCAGCGAGGCGCGCGTCGCGTGGCGCGATCTCATCATCGACGTTCTGGTGAAGCCCGACGGAGCGATCGACATCCTCGACGAGGACGAGGTCCCGCCGGATCTACCGGCTGAGCACCGCCGCACGATCGCGCAGGCGCTCGAGCAGATCGTCACCAACCCGAAGCGTCTGGTGAAGGAGATCGAGCGCGCCACCCGCGACGTTCTGTAGCGTTCGGGCATGTCATCGTTCCTGACCGGCCTCGTTGCCGGATTCGCGATCGCCATGCCGCCGGGCGCGGTCACGTCGCTGATCGTCCGCATCGGGTTGCAGCGGGGGTTCCGGCCGGCGCTCGCCGCGGGCTGGGGCACGGCGACCGTGGACGGCGTCTATTGCGTCGTCGCGGTGCTCGCCGGCGCGGCACTCGTGCCCCTGCTCGGCGCCATCGACCCGCCGCTCCGCGTCGTGACCGGCCTCGTGCTCGTCGGGCTTGGCCTGCGCGGCATGCTCGCCGCGCGGCGCGAGCCGCCATCGGCCGGATCGCCGGACGCACGCGCGCTCGTCGCGACCTACGTGCGCTTCATCGCGATCACGATGGTGAACCCGGCGACGCTCGCGTACTTCGTCGCGGTGGCGCTCGGCTTCGCCGGATCGGTGCTGAACGACGCGGGCGCCTTCATCGTCGGCGTGTTCGCCGCATCGCTCACGTGGCACGCGATCCTCGCGATCCTGAGCGGTTCGCTCCACGGCCGGCTGAGCCCGGGCGCGCGCACTGTTCTGGCAGTCGTCGCGAACGCGGTGGTCATCGCGCTCGGCGTCCGGATCCTCGCGCAGGTGCTCGCGGGCTAGGACTACGCGGTGGAGTCCCGCTCCTGCCCCCAACGCCTGCTCACGCGACCGATCACCGACGCCTCGTCGGCGAGCTTGCGGACCTTTGCGCCGGCCGCTCCCGTATAGCCCTCGCGCACGAAATCCTCGAGCGCAGCTCGGGCTTGCGACTCCACGTCCGCGACCGGCGCTCGGACCTCACTCGCCCACACGCTGAGCATCTCGTCGCGCACGGCGAGCGCGAAGGCGGCCTCACGATGTGCCACCGCGGAGGCCGCGCGCGCCGTCTCCGCACGGATCCGCGCGACGCGCAACCCGACACTCAGCGCAACGACGACCGCGCTCTCGAGGACCAATCCGCCCATCGCCACGAGATCCGCGGGCTCGGCACCGCCGCCGACCGGCGGCAGGAGGAAGAACACGCTTGCGATCACCACCAGAAGTGTGGCCAGCACGCCGGGGCCAAGCCCGCCGTACCAGGCCGCGACCGCGACGGCTGCCGGCAGGAGCACGAACGGGTGGTCGGATCCGAGGCCGAAGAAGAGCAGCTTGATCCCCAGGGTGAGCACAACGACCACGATGGCGATCGCGTAGCGCCCGAAGCCGTCGCGGAAGCGTGGGCTCACGCGAGTCATGCTAGGCCGGGTCAGCGTCCCGCGGAAGCGCGACGAAGCTCAAGAGGACACCGACCGCGCCGCACAGGATCACCGAGCCCGAACTGTTCTCGCAGTCGTCGCGAACGCGGTGGTCATCGCGCTCGGGGTGCGGATCCTCGCGCAGGTGCTCGCGATCTAGCGTGCGCAGCCATAGGCGGAACTCGGGAACACGCAGGCCTCCGCCTCGCGGTGGACCTCGTAGAGGGTCCAATTCCGCTCGGTCTCGCCAGCGGCATCGCCCCACCAGGTGAGCTTCCTCACGAAGACCTCGAACACGAGGTCGTACGTCGCGCCGCTCGGATCGGTCGCCGACACGTGGACGCGCGCGAGACCGGCGTTCCCGGGATCGTCGATCGGTCCGGGCTCGCAGCAGGTGCGCCACCACTCGATCGAGCGGATCGTGTGCGTCGTCCCGACGCGCTGCGCCGCGAGCGCGCGGGTCAGCTCGGCCCGCCGCGAGAGGAGCGCCGGCAGCGGGTGGATGCCGCCGGTGAAGATGCCCCACGCGCCGAGTGCGCGGGACTCGTCGCCCGCGGCCGTAGCAGCGAGATACGCATCGACTTGGCGCTCCGGCGTGTCGAACGGCCGCACCACGAGGACGAACGCCGCCACCAGGATCGCCGCCAGGACGGCGACGCCCACAACGATGCGCATCGATCGCACTACGGCGGATCGACCGCCGGGGGGAGCGCGATGAAGCTCAAGAGGAGACCGACCGCGCCGCACAGGATCACCGAGCCCGATAGGAAGTTGCCGGACCACCCGAACCCGTAGCGCACGCCGATCACCGTGAAGTACAGCGCGAAGTAGATCATCGGCAGGAGAGTCACGAGCATCCGCAGCGCCAGCGGACGCACCGCCGAGGGCCGCAGCCGCCAGAGCAGGACGTCGCCGATGAGCCCGGCTCCGATCGCGACGCCGCTGAACGCGAGCTGCGCGTCGAGCGGCGTGTTGCGGTTCGTCATGAGGATCATCGCGACGCCGTCGAGCCCCAGGATGAGCGTGATCGCCCCGACCGGCAGCGTGGTCCTTCGCAGGACGACGAGTAGCACGCCCGCGATGAAGCCGGAGAACAGGAACATCCCGAGCAGGCCGCGGAACACCCGATCGCTGCTCGTGCCGTTCCCGGTGGCGCCGAGGAAGTTCGAATACGGGCCGCTGTACATCGTGAAGAACGTGAGCAGGAGGAAGATCGCGAGCACCGATCCGACCATCGGCAGCCGCTGCGCGAGCGAAGCGGCACCGTCGCGGCGCCCGACGTCGGCGAGGAACGGCCCGCTGACGATGAGGAACAACCCGAGCCCGAGCAGCAGGTGACTCGGACTGAGCAGCGCGTCGTTTCCAAGCTCGATCCCGAACGCGGTATGCCAGGCCATGTCGAAGAGCCCGCCGATGCCGAACACGACGATGCCTGCGGCCGCGGCCCGGTAGCCACGCGGGATCGCGTCACGCCAGCTCGCCGCGGCCGGCCGGCGCACGGCGATCGCCCCGAGGAGCACGGCGGCGCAGGCCGCGTAGCCCGAATAGAAGATCGCGTGCCAGACCGTCCAGAAGCTGTCGGGGAGGGCGTTGTTGTGGGCCCAGCCGTCGGCGAAGAGCCCGCCGACCAGCCACGCGATGGCCGCCTGGACCAGCCAGTCGAATCGCTTCCCGGCGTCGGCCGTGACCGGACGCGCGGTGGACCCGGCGATGGATCGGCTGCTCACTCCTCCTTATATATATAGCCGGACCGCGGTCCGCGTTGCCCCGCGCGCCTACTCGACCGGGCGGAGCGCAAGCGCGACCTGACGGGCGAGGTCCTCGGTCGGCGCGGTGACGCTGTACACGATCGCTCCCGACCGCATGAGGATCTGCGCGCCCCACGCGTCGCGATAGAGCTTCCCCGCCCCGGCCGCGGTCACGACGTCCACGCCATCCGGACGGTCGATCGTGGTGGCCACCGCGAGCAGGTTCGCGACGATCTGCACGTCGGAGCCGTAGAGCTGATGCACCTGTTCCACCGTGCGGCTCGATGCGAGATGCGTGACCAGGACCTTATCGAGCGAGCGTCCGGGGACGCCATCCGGCGGCGCGAGGATCCGGATGCCCGCGGTCGCCGCCGCGTCGACGAGGCTCGTCTCGGTGGTCTCGCTCACCGGCCGGCCGAGCGCGTCCGCGAAGAACGCGTCCGGGAACCGCTTCGCGGGGAGCAGCTCGCGGAGCTGATACTCGTACATCGTGCGGTCGCCTTTGATCGCCTCCCAGAGCGGCAGACCGGTCGCCTGATCGAGCATCCCGCTCCGGCTTCCCGCCATCACCACGACGGACGATGCGTCCTGCGAGACGACGCTCGCGCGACCCGCGGCGAGCGCGTCGCGCAGGTAGTAGAGCTGTCCGGTGATCTCGCCCGTCGGCCCGCTGTCCGCGGACAGCGTCCGGTAGCGCGTCGCCGCGCCCTGCGGCGGGATGTCGAGCGCCCAATCCGAGCCGGTCGCGCGCACGGCCGTGCCCTGCGGCATCTCGTACACGACGCGTGCGAGATCGCGCGCGCCGTCGATCCAGTACTCGGATCGGCGACCCGCCGCGGCATCGCCGGGCGCGTGGCTCACGACGACGAGATGGAGCACATCGTTCGCGCGACCGATGTCGATCGCGCTTCCGACGCACGCGAACAGCGCCATCGGGACGAGCACCATGACGAGCAGACCGATGCGTCGCCGGATCTTCATGGCAGGACGACCTCGGCGATCCAACCATCGCCCGCGACCTCGTAGCCATCGCATTGCGTCGAGGCGTTCGTATTGCCCCAGAACACCCACGCGACCGGGCGCCCGCCCCTGCCCTCGGCATCGATGATCACGTCACGCGCGTTGTCGAAGCTCCGGCTGCTGTGGCCGCACCAGGTGACGATCTCGTAATGCGTGGCGGCGACCGCGTCGTCTGCCGCTGGATCGGTCGGCGCCTTCACCCGCAGGTGATACCGGTCGCAGCCGCCGCAATCGCTCGCCCGCTGCGCGTCCTGGGTCGCACCCGAGCCGCCGGACTGGAAGTACATCGTGCTGCCGCCGTAGTCCGGCCAGCCGAGGTCCGCGGTCACGGACGCGAGCACGCTCGAGAGGCCCGCCTGCGCGCGATAGAGCACGTTGATCGGGTCGCGGTCCACGCCGGTCGGCGTCGAGCGGAGGTACCCGTGGATGGACGAGTCCGCGCGCGCTTCGCCGCGCGCGGCGACACCGATGCAGAGCCCGATGACCGCGGCGATCGCGATGACCACGAGCCGGGAGCGCAGCTGACCCACCGCCTTCGATGGTCGCATGCGCGTATCCGTCAGCGGTTGCGAACGGGGACCAGCGCGGCCGGGCGCCAACGGATCCTGGCGACCGCGCGCACGGCGAGGGGGCCGGCGACGAACGCGACGGTCGCGTAGACCGCGCCGATCAGCACGTCGGTGGCGTAGTGCTCGCCGAGGTACACCACCGCGAACCAGACCACGGCGACGTATGGGAGAACGGCGAGCCCGCGCCAGCGGAAGAACTTGACGGCGAAGAGCAGCACGAGGAATGGATACGCGGCGTGGAGCGACGGGATCGCCGCGATCGGGTTCGGGTCGAGCGCGCGATACACGGTCGGCAGGTCGAGATGATTCGGCAGGAAGTTGATCGTGCGGTCGAGGATGCGGGTCACGCCGTCCAGATAGCCCGCCTGCGCCGCCATCCATGGCGGCGCCGACGGGAACGCGATATACGTGAGCCAGCCGGCATACGACAGCAGCGTGAGGCTCGTGACGAAGTCGGTGAATCGGCGGCGGTCCTGCAGCCACAGGACCATCGCGAAGCCGAGCGGCAACACGAAGTGCAGGAAGTACACGATCGTCGCCGCGTAGTCCCACCAGTTCAGTGAGCTCGCGAAGAGCAGGCTCTGGAGCGCGACGGTCGGGACGACGGTGAACATCGCCTCGTCGAACCGGATCGACTGGAGGTACTGCACGCGCCCGCTCAGATCGTCGGCGAAGCCGCGCAGGAAGTCGTACGAGACGAGGAGCCCGATGAAGGGAAGCCAGTCGTGGATGAATCGCTTCGCGCGTCCGAGCACGACCGCGCCGACGAGCATCGCGATCGCGTACCGGTCGGGCAACGCCTCGACGCCCTGCTGGATCATCACGGCGACGAGCACCACGATGTAGAGCCCGAAGATGGTGATCGCGATGGGTCCGGGTCCCGCCTCGCTGTGCGCCGCGGCGGGTCGTCCGGGCGGGTCTGCCGCGATGGCAGCCCGACCTAGCGACCGCACCTCTGCCACGACAGGACTATCCCGCGATGCCGGCCGAAGTTTCGGCGAGCCAGCGCTCGGCCTGTCGCGGCGTGCGGAACCGGTGGATCTCGAGATGGCGATAGTGCGGCTGAGCGAGGATCCGGGGCCAGGTGCGCTTGCGCCTCCAGTGCGACCGGAGCATCCAGAGGTAGAGCGAGTCACCGGAGAGGTACGCATCGCGGAACGTCTCCCGATTGCCGTTCCACAACTCCTCACCACTGCGGATGCGCCGGTTCGTCCGCTTGAACAGGCGCCAGAGCACGAGCGGCGCCGGCGGGTCGAGCCAGATGAAGGTGTCGGCGCGGCCCCAGGTCACGTCGCGGATCGCGGAGTAGTTCCCGTCGATCACCCATCCGTCGCCGTTCGTCGCCGCGAGGATGCGCTCGCGGAACACCGCGGTCGCGGTGGGAGTCCAGTTCGGACCATGGAACAGCGAGTCGAGCTCGATGACCGGGACGTTCATCCGCGCCGCGAGCGCGCGAGAGAACGTGGTCTTCCCCGCACAGCTGCCGCCGCCGACCACGACACGTCGCATGTGCGGAAACGATAGAGTCCGAGACCCGTGAAGCTCCACGAATTCCAGGCCAAACAGGTGCTCGCGCGCGCGGGCATCTCCATCCCCGAGGGACGGATCGCCACCACACCCGCCGAGGCCGACGCGGCCGCGACCGCGCTCGGACTCCCCGTTGTCGTCAAGGCTCAGGTCCAGGTCGGCGGACGCGGCAAGGCCGGCGGCGTGAAGCTCGCGAAGACCGCGGCCGAGGCGAGGTCCGCGGCGCAGGCCATCCTCGGGATGGACATCAAGGGCTTCACGGTCGGACAGGTCTACGTGGAGCGCGCCGCGAAGATCGCGAAGGAGCTCTATCTCGGGATCACGATCGACCGCGACCGCCGGCGCGCCGTGGTCATGCTGTCGACCGTCGGCGGCATGGAGATCGAGGAGGTCGCCGCGACACGGCCGGAGAAGATTGCGCGCGGCTGGCCCGATCCGCTGCTCGGTCTGCAGGGCTACGCGGCGCGGGCCCTCTGCTTCGAGGCCGGCGTTCCCGAGGCGCAGCGCGATGCCGTCGCCGCGATCGCGCGGCAGCTGTACGGCGTGTTCCAGGCGACCGACGCGATGACCATCGAGATCAACCCCCTGTTCATCCAGCAGGACGGCACCGTCATGGCCGGGGACGCGAAGCTCGAGGTCGACGACAACGCGCTCTACCGCCAGCCCGAGCTCGCGAAGCTCAAGGAGACGCCGCCGAACGAGGAGCAGGAGGAGCGCGCGAAGGCCCTCGGCTTCAGCTACGTCCAGCTCGACGGTGAGGTCGGGATCATCGGCAACGGAGCGGGCCTGGTCATGAGCACGCTCGATGCGGTGAAGAACGCCGGCGGCCACGCCGCGAACTTCCTCGATGTCGGCGGCGGCGCCAAGGAATCGGTGGTGAAGGCCGCGCTCGAGATCGTGCTCGCGAATCCGAAGGTGAAGAGCGTCTTCATCAACATCTTCGGCGGGATCACCCGCGGCGACGAGGTCGCCAAGGGCATCCTCGCGGTGCTGCACGACACGAAGCCGAAGGTGCCGCTCGTGATCCGCCTCTCCGGGACGGAGGCCGAGGCCGGCCGCGCCCTGCTCGAGGGCGCGCCCCTGGTCTCGCGCGCGACCATGGACGAGGCGGCGAAGGAAGCCGTTCGGCTGGCGGCGTGAGCGTCCTCGTGGGGGCGGACACGCGGCTCATCGTGCAGGGCCTCGGCCGCGAGGGCGGCTTTCACGCCGCGCGGATGATCGAGTACGGCACGCAGCTGGTCGGCGCGGCGAAGCCAGGCAAGGGTGGCACGAAGCAGGGACGGCATCCCGCTGTTCGACACGGTCGCGCAGGCGGTCGAGGCCACCGGCGCGAACGCGTCGATCATCTTCGTGCCCGCGTCGGGCGCCCCCGAGGCGATCCTCGAGGCGCTCGACGCCGAAGTCGAGCTGGTCGTCGCGATCACCGAGGGGATCGCGGTACACGAAATGCTCACGATCGCATCGGTGCTCGAGCGATCGGCGAGCGTGCTCATCGGGCCCAACTGCCCGGGGCTCATCTCGCCGGGCACGGCGAAGGTCGGGATCATGCCCGCGGAGAATTTCGCGCGCGGCCCGGTCGGGTTCGTCTCGCGCAGCGGCACGCTCACGTACGAGATCGCCGACCTGCTCACGAAGTCGGGGCTCGGGCAGACGACGTGCATCGGCATCGGCGGCGACCCGATCATCGGCCTCCCCACCCCGGATGCCGTGCGCTACCTGAACGAGGATCCCGAGACCGCAGGTCATCGTCATCGTCGGCGAGATCGGCGGGAGCGCCGAGGAGCGCGCGGCCGAATACATGCGCGCGTTCGGCAAGAAGCCGGCGGTCGCGTTCATCGCCGGACGCTCGGCGCCGGCCGGCAAGCGAATGGGCCACGCCGGCGCGATCGTCTCGGGCAACTCGGGGACAGCGGAGTCGAAGGTCGCCGCGTTCGAGGCCGCGGGCATCCCGGTCGCGACCGCGCCGAGCGAGATCCCCGGGCTCGTGAAGGAGGCGCTCAAGGGGCGGCGATGAAGAAGCTGTACTTCTTCATGATGACCACGGCGAACGGCCTCTACGAGCGCGGCCCGTGGGAGATCGACTGGCACAACACCGATGAGGAGTTCAACGAGTTCGCGATCGAGCAGCTCGGACTCATGGACACGCTCGTGTTCGGTCGGAGGACCTACGAGGGGATGGTCGGATACTGGCCGACGCCGGAAGCCATCGCGTCCGACCCGATCGTCGCCGGCAAGATGAACGGCCTTCCGAAGGTCGTGGTGTCGAAGACGCTCGAGCGCGCCGACTGGAGCAACACCCGCGTGGTGCGGGACCCCGAGGCGATCGCCGCGCTGAAGCGCGAGCCCGGCAAGGACGCGCTGCTCATCGGCAGCTCCGATCTCGCGACGAGCCTCGGCGCCCTCGGGCTGATCGACGAGTACCGGATCATGGTCAATCCGATCGCACTCGGCAACGGTAAGCCGGTCCTCGCGGGCCTGACCTCGGATCTGAAGCTCACGCTGCTGCGGACCCGCACGTTCAAGAACGGCAACGTGCTGCTCACCTACGCCCCGAACGTCGGCTGATGGCGGCCGAGTGCGGCATCTGCCGGGCTGACCGGCCGGCCCCTCCCGGCGGCGTGATCCATGCCGACGGGGTCTGGCGGGTCGAGCACATCGGCCTGCCGATCCCGCTGCTCGGGTGGCTGGTCATCGCGCCCTCGCGTCATGTCACGACGTTCGCCGATCTCACCAGCGACGAGGCCGCGCGATTCGGCGTCCTCGCGCAGCACGTCAGCCAGGCGCTCACCGCCGCGCTACATCCGACGCGCGTGTACGTGACGCTCTTCGGCGAGGGCGAGGGCTTCGAGCACATCCACTTCCACGTCGTACCGCGGCCGCCCGATCTCGCCGCGGAGTTCCACGGACCGAAGATCTTCGGGCTATGGGCGAAGGCCCAGGACGCCGGCGATCAGGCGCCGCTTTCCGAGGTGAAAGCGCTCGCCGATCGCCTTCGGAAGGCGCTCTGGTAGGGAGTTAGACGGGCGGCGCGGCCACGATCGCCTCCGCGAGCACGTCCTTCGCCTTCCGCATCTCCTTGAGCGACGGGTAGAAGTCGGCCGCGCCGATCGCTTCCTTGCGGTCGTAGACCTTGTTTCCGTTCACGTAGATCTCGAGTCGGCCGCCGTGCACAGGCGTGAGCGTGATGTCCGTCTCGCGGACGTGGCCCTCGGCGAGCTCGGCCGCCAGACCGGCGGCTTTCCAGAAGTAGCCTCACGTGACGCAGTAGCGGATTTCCAGGGTCGCCTTGCCGATCATCTCGACCTCCTTTGGCCCACAGGCACAATACGGTCGTGCCACGCCTGCAGCGACGGAGCTTCGAAAAGCCCGATGTCGTGCGCGACCTCGGCGCCGGCACGATGACGGTCGTCAATCTCGACGAGACCGCGATCGGCCGGATGAAGCTCGAGCCAGGCTGGCGCTGGTCGAAGGACGTCGGGCCAAAGATGCAGACCGCGACCTGCCAGGTCCGCCATCTTGGCTACACGATCAGCGGGCACCTCCATGTGATGCTCGAGGATGGAGCGGAGATGGACATCCGCGGAGGCGACGCATATGAGATCCCCCCGGGCCACGACGGGTGGGTCGTCGGAGACATTCCCTGGGAGACGGTCGAGTTCGCGAGCGCACGCGTCTTCGGCGCTCGGGACGAGGAGACGGGCGAGCACGCCTTGGGGACGATCCTCATGACCGACATCGTCGCGTCGACCGCCACGCTGGAGCGCATCGGCGATACGAAATGGCACGCACTCTTGCTCACGCACAACGAGCGACTGCGTGCTCAGATCGATCGGCACGGCGGACGTGAGATCCGGACGACGGGCGATGGCTTTCAGGCGCTGTTCGGCAGCGCCGGGCGCGCCGTCCGTTGCGCGGGCGCGATGGTCGATGCGGTCGCTGGCCTGGGAATCCAGATCCGTGTGGGTCTGCACACCGGCGAGGTCGAGCTGGCCGCGGGCAATCTGCACGGGATCGCGGTGCATGCCGCTGCACGCGTCATGGCTCTCGCGGGTGCCGATGAGGTCCTCGTGTCATCGGTCACCCGTGACCTGCTCGATGGCTCGGGGTTCGTGTTCGAGGAGCGCGGACTGCACGAGTTGAAGGGCCTCACGGGCGCTCGACCGGTCTTCGCGCTGGTGCGCTCCGCCCCCTAGCGCTACTCGACGCGAAGCTTGGCCAGCCGGATGCGGATCGGCACCGAGTACGACTGGGCGAAGCTCTTCGGGTCCATATCGATGTCCGCGATCATGGTGCGGTACTTCTTCACGTAGTCGGGCACGGCCGCGGCGGCCGGATACGCCTCGTCGATCTCCGCGGTCCCCTCGACGGACACGATGTCGGATCCGTCATCGACGTCGCGCAGGTGGACCGCGACCTTCGGGTTCGCCTGGACGTTGCGGACCTTCTGGGTCGTCGGCTTGCTGTACACGACGATCTCGCCCTCGCGCCACAGGAACCACACCGGGCTGCTCTGCGGCTGGCCGTCGCGCCGCACCGTCGTGAGCCACGCGATCTTGTCGCGGCGCAGCCGAACCTCCGCGTGAGCGCGGTCCCGATCCACTGGCATGGCCGCACAATACCGCCGTGGCCGAGCTCGATCGGTTCCTGCCGGGGATCATCGGCGCCGCCGTCGGCGTGGTGGGCTGGCTCCTCGTCGGCGTGTACATGCAGCGCCGTCAGTTCGCGCGACAGGCGATGAACGCCGGCCGCGCCGTGTACTTCGAGTTGCTCATCAATCGGATGAACGTCGTCGTCGCGCGCGATCTGGGCAGCTTCCTGCCGCTGAGCCGATCGAGCTTCGACCGCCTCCTGCCGGAGCTCGCGACGTGGCTGCCCGCCGGGCCGCTGCAGACCGTCGTTGGCGCGTACATGGGCCACGCGGGCTACGAATCCGCGGGCTCGCAGCATGACGCGCCGGCCGACATGCGGCGCAAGGCCCTCGAAGCGATCGAGACCGCGCACCGGATGGCCCTCGACGCGCTCCGGCCGCGCCTATTCAGTGCCCGCGAGATCGAAGCGCTGACCAGCGGGGCCGGGCCGTACGCCCTCGGCGTCCCGGCGCCGCCGCCTGGAGCGCGCCAGCCCTAGCCCTGCGGCGAGATCCGCTCCACCCACCTCGCTCGCCACGCCGGGGCCTCGAACGGCGCGGCGAAGTAGGTGACGAGGCGCGCGATCTTG
This sequence comes from Candidatus Limnocylindria bacterium, assembly GCA_036569685.1. Classification (GTDB taxonomy): domain Bacteria; phylum Chloroflexota; class Limnocylindria; order P2-11E; family P2-11E; genus UBA4735. The sequence goes on from DATCQC010000003.1 coordinate 13,050, forward strand.
CCGCCGCGCAGCTCGATGAGCTGGACGAGGTGCCACTGATCGCCGTTCGGGTACGTGATCAGGCCGCTGGCGGTGTACCGCTCGCCTGACCCGCTGACCCGGGCGAGCGTCATCGCCGGCGTCATGACCCACTGGTCGTCGCCCACCACGTTGCGCACCTGATTGGGGCCGAAGTCCTGAGCGCCGCGGCCCGGGTAGTTCTCGAATATCGCCCGGCGATTGGCCCGCCCTCGGATGCGCTCGCCCGACTGCGGGTAGTCCTCGATCAGGTCTTCGGCGATGTACTCGTCACCAAGACCGGCGGTGTTGGTCGCCTGGGCCTGGACGAACCGTTCGACGATCTGCCGATTGGTCAGCTCGGCCATGTGATCCTCCTCATCCGCGCAGGCGCTCGTGGTCGGGATCGAAGGTGACCTTCCACTCGCGGCGCGGACCGGCCATCACGTTCAGGTAGTACACCTCGTACCCAGGCGGCGCCGACACCGTGTGGAACCCGCGCGGCACGAGCACGAGATCGCCGTCGCGCGCGGCCACGCTCTCGTCGAGCGAGCGATCCGCGGTGTACACGCGCTGGACGGCGAACCCGCGCTGCGCGTCGCGCAGCCGGTAGTAGTACGTCTCCTCGAGCAGCGTCTCGCGCGGCGGATCGTCCGTGTCGTGCTTGTGCGGCGGGTAGCTCGACCAATGGCCCGCCGGTGTCACGACCTCGGTCACGAGCAGCCGCTCGGCGTCGTGGTCCTCCATGAGCAGGTGCTGGATCCGCCGCTCCATGTTCCCGGACCCGCGCACCTCGAGTCGCGCATCGCCCGGCGCGTACGCCCGTACGGGGCGCCCGCCCAAGGCCGGGGCCGAGCCGATCGCGAGATCGACCGCGCCGTCCTGCGCATCCGCGGAGAACTCCATTCCCGGAGGCACATAGAGGACGTGCGGCGGCCCGTCGAACGGAGACGCCCGTCCGTTCGACGCGTCGACCGTCGTTCCGCCCGCCCGCAGCACGCACGGCCCGCCGAGGACGACGACGCAGACTTCCCGTCCGCCCAGCGACCACGTCCTGCGCTCGCGCGCGCGAAGCCGCATCGCGCTGAAGCCGACGTAGTGCCAGCCCGCTGACTCCGGTGTGACCGAGAGCACGCGACCTTCGGCATCGGGCTCGGGGCTGCCCCGGCGAAGCAGGTCCACTAGATGTGGTGGCGCTGGCGCTTCTGGTTGGTCGACCAGTCCTGCCTCGCCCTGCGCACGCCCTCCTGCTCGGAGACCTCGGCCGGCCGGACCTCCCACCACGACTCGTAGCTCGGCACGCCGACCAGCGGATCGGTCTCGATGACGATGAACCGTGGTCTCGGTCGCGGCCTTCGCGTCGGCGAGCGCCGCGCGCAACTCGGTGATCGTTCGGGCGCGCACCGCGCGCGCGCCGAAGCTCGCGGCGTTCGCGACGAAGTCGATCTCAAGGTCCGAGCTCGTACCGAAGCCGTTCGTGCCGAGCGAGCGCGACAGCGCGCCGATCGACGCGAACCCGTGGTTGTCGACGAGCACGACGATGAGCTTCGCGCCCTCGGAGATCGCGGTCACCAGCTCGCCGGGCGCCATGAGATAGGAGCCATCGCCCACGAGCACGAACACGTCGCGGTCCGGCGCGGCCAGGCGGGTGCCGATGCCGCCGGGGATCTCGTACCCCATGCACGAGTACCCGTACTCGACGCCATAGCCCTTCGGGTCGCGCGCGCGCCAGAGCTTGTGCAGGTCGCCGGGCATCGAGCCCGCCGCGCACACGACGACGTCGCGCGGCTCGCTCGCCGCGTTCACCGCGCCGATGACCGCGCTCTGCGCGGGCGGCGCGTGGTCGACCGCGTACTGCTTCGTGACCTCGGCGTCCCACTCGGCGTGGAGCTTCTCGGCCTTCGTGCGGTAGCGCTCGTCGATGTCCCACTCCGCGGCCGCGAGCGCCTCGAGGCCGGCGCGCGCGTCGCACAGCAGCGGCAGCGCGTTGAGCTTGAACGCGTCCACCGTCGTGACGTTCAGGTTGATGAACCGGACGCTCGCGCCCTCGAACGCAGTGCTTCGAGGCGGTCGTGAAGTCCGTCCAACGGGTGCCGATCCCGATGACGAGGTCCGCGTCGCGCGCGATGCGGTTCGCGGCGAACGTCCCGGTCGCGCCGATCGCGCCGATCGCGAGCGGGTGGTCATACGGCAACGCGCCCTTGCCGGCCTGGGTCTCGGCGACCGGGATCCCGCTGCGATCGACGAACGCGCGCAGCGCGTCGGTCGCGCCGCTGTAGATGACCCCGCCGCCCGCGACGACGAGCGGCCGGCGCGCGGCGTTGATGAGCTCGATCGCCCGACCGAACGCGGCGGCGTCCGGCGGGCGCCGCTCGATGTGCCACACGCGCTTTGCGAGGAACTCGTCCGGGACGTCGAACGCCTCGGTCTGCACGTCCTGCGGCAGCGCCAGCGTGACCGCTCCGGTCTCGGCCTGGTCGGTGAGAACGCGCATCGCGTTCAGCGCGGCGGTGACGATCTGCTCGGGCCGCGTGATGCGGTCCCAGTACTTCGACACGGACTGCAGCGTGTCGTTCACGGTCACGTCGCCGCGCGATGGGACCTCGAGCTGCTGCAGCACCGGATCCGGCCCGCGCGACGCGAACACGTCGCCCGGAAGTAGGAGCACCGGTAGGCGGTTCACCGTCGCGAGCGCCGCGCCGGTCACGAGGTTCGTCGCGCCAGGACCGATGGAGGTCGTGCACGCGAACGTCGACAGGCGATCCTTCATCCGTGCGTACCCGACGGCGATGTGCACCATCGACTGCTCGTTGCGAGCCTGGTGGTACTTGAGGGCCTCGGGGTACTGCGCGAGGGCCTGGCCGAGACCGGCGACGTTGCCGTGCCCGAAGATCCCCCAGCAGCCGGCGAAGAACCGCTGCTCGACGCCGTCGCGCTCGACGTACTGCTGCGCGAGGAACCGGACGAGCGCCTGGGCCATCGTGAGGCGCTTCATGCGCGCACGATCTTCGCGGCGGCATCGACGGCCGCTCGCACGTCACCATCCGGCGGGTACAGCAGCGTCCGGCCGGCGACGAGGCCACGCACCTGGGGCAGGGCCATCGACTTCGCCCATCGCGCGTACGTCGCATCGCGATCCTTCCCCGGATCGCCGCCGAGCAGCACGACCGGCAGGGTCGTCGCGGAGAGCAGCCGCTCCTGTTCGTCGACGACCGGCAGCTTCAGCCAGGTGCGCGCGGAGCTCCCGCCGAGCGCGGATGCGACCGCGATCGCGCGCATCGTGGCGTCGACCGAGAGGTCGTTGCTCGACCTGCCGTCCACGGTACGCGAGGCGAACACCTCGATCATCGCGTGCAGGCCGAGTGCGCCGAGCGCGTCGATCGCGGCGGCGCACGCCTCCATCGTCCGCACGGTCCCGGGATCGTCGTCGGCGACGCGCAGCATCATCTTGCCGCCGTTCAGGCCGTCACGCGCGATCGCGGCCGCGGTGTATCCGGTGAAGCGGTCGTCGAGCTCGAAGACCGATCCCGCAAGGCCGCCACGATTCATCGAGCCGAACACGACCTTCTCGTTGAGCACGCCGAGGAGGGCCAGGTCGTCGACGATATCGGCGGTCGCGAGCACGCCGTCGACCTCAGGGTGGGCCAGCGCCGTGACAAGACGGTCGAGGAAGTCGCCGCGATCGGCCATCGCTCGCGGATCGCCGCCCGCGGCGAGCACACCGCGGCCCGGATGATCGGCCGCGACGAGGAACAGCTTCCGTGGGAAGCTCAGCATCCCCCGCTCGCGCTTCGCCAACGCGCTCGCGACGGCCTCCGGGTCCGAGGCCCGCAGCTGCGTGAGGCGCGCGATGACGTCAGACACCGACGGCCCGCCCGAGGAGCGCCTCGACCTCGTCGGCCGCCGGCATCGCGTCGGCGCATGCGAGCCGCGAAGCGACGATCGCGCCGGCCGCGCTCGCGAACGACAGAACGCGTTTCAGGTCCCAGCTCTCGAGCAGGCCATGCACGAGCGCGCCGCCGAACGCGTCGCCCGCACCGAGGCCGTTGACGACCTCGATCCGAACGGCCGGCACCTCGACGCGCTTCGACTTCGACCGAGCGAGCGTGCCGCGCGGCCCCTGCTTCACGATCGCGAGCTCGGGCCCCATCGCGAGGAGGGCCTCGGCCGCCGCATCGGGGTCGCGCGAGCCCGTGGCCATCTCGACCTCGTCCACATTGCCGACCACGACCTGCGCGTGCCTCAGGATCTCGGCGGCCGCCTCGCGCGCCGCGAGCATCGATGGCCAGAACGCCGGCCGGTGGTCGAGGTCGTGGATGACCTTGCCCTTCGCGATGCGCGCCGCCTCGAGCGTCGCCGCGCGGCTCGGCTCCTCCGAGAGCGCGGTGCCGCTCGTCCAGAGGATCGGCACGCGCGCGATCGCCGCCCGATCGAGCTCCTCGGTGCGGATGTTCAGATCCGGCGCCTTCGGCTGGCGATAGAACAGGAGCGGGAAGCTGTCCGGGGGGAAGATCTCGCAGAACACGATCGGCGTGCGAAGCACGGGGTCCGTCCCGACGTACCGCGTGTCGACGCCGAAGCCCGCGAGCGCCTCGCGGACGTACGCCCCGAAGCCGTCGTCGCCGACCTTCGTGATGACCGCGCTCCGATGCCCGAGCCGGGCCGCCGCCACCGCGACGTTCGTCGGGCTCCCGCCCAGCGACTTCGCGAACGTGCGGACCTTCGCGAGCGGGACGCCGATCTGCTCCGGGTAGAGGTCGACGCCGACCCGCCCGATGGTGATGAGCTCGAGATCGTCAGACACGCGCGCTCACGAACGTCAGGCTGCGCTCGATCCACGGAACGGGATCGGCGCTCGCGTCCTTCAGCGCGACGTCCTGCTCGAGCACGTACCACCCGTCGTACCCGACGCTGCGCAGCTCCGTGAGCACATCGGAGATGTGGGCGCCGCCGTCGCCGAGCGGGCGGAACAGGCCCTGCTGCACCGCCGCAGCGTACGAGAGCCGGCGTTCCCGGACCGCCGCGGCAAGCGCCGGGTCGGCATCCTTCAGATGGACGTGCCGCACGCGCCGGCCGGCCGCGCGCGCGACGGCGGCCGGATCGCCGCCGCCGACGAAGACGTGGCCGGTGTCGAGGCAGAGCCGCACGTGCGAGCGTGCGAGGAGCCGCTCGATGTCCTGGGGCTGCTCGATGACCGTGCCGACGTGCGGATGCACGACCGTGTCGAGCCGGTTCGCTGACGCGATCGCTTCGACGAGGGGCAACGTCTCGAACAGCGTCGTCCACTCGAGCTCCGTGAGCTCGGTGCGCTCCTCGTAGCCGTCGCGTCCGGTCGCGGGTGCGAGCACGAGCACCTCGGCGCCGGCGCGATGCAGCCACTCGGCCTGCCGCTGGATCGCGGCGAGCTCCGCGTCGCGGCGCGCGGGATCGTGGAGCACCGCGGTCACGAACCC
>DATCQC010000004.1:0-6841 GCA_036569685.1 Candidatus Limnocylindria bacterium
GGCTCGCGGATCGCCGTGGCCGCCTCGGACGCGCCCTTGAACATGAACCGGCGCGGATCGGTCGGATCGGGCTGCTCGACGAAGAAGTCCTGCACGTCCGTGTACGCGACGGTGAAGGTCCACGCCACGTGCGCGTTGTGCCCGATGCCGATCCCCGGGAGACCCGGGATCGAGAACCCGGCGACGTCGTAGCCGCCGCCGTGGAGCCCGACCTCGTACCAGATCGACGGGTTGCGGACCGACAGGTGCGGGTCACCCTCGAGGAGCGGCCGGCCCGACGCGGTGCGCGACGGCGCGAGCACGATGCAGTTCGACCCGAGGCCATCGCCCGCGTCGCCGAACAGCGCGCGCAGTCCGTCGAGACCGGGTAGCTCCGCCGGCGACCGGAAGGCATCGGCGACCGCGGACCACGCGCCGTCCGCGAGCGCGGTCGGGGGATGGAGGGCCGGATCGGGGAACAGCGGCGGGACCGCGGCCGGGCCGGCCCGTGCCGCGACGTTCGCGCGCGACAGCTCGGTGCCGTAGTTCGTCGCGAGATCGAACGACTCGAGCTTCAGGACCACGAGCGAATCCGTGAGGGTCCACGGCTCCGGCTTGTATCCGAGGAGCAGGAACTCGATCGGGAGCGCATCGCCACGCTGCTCGATGAGCTTGTTCACGCCGTCCGCGTACGCGACGAGCGCGGCGCGCGCCTGGTCCGACAGCAGGGCCGCGTCGAGATCGGCGGCGCGGGCGAGACCGATGGTGCGGATGAACTTGTCGGTCTCGAGGCCGGCGTCACCGAGCACCTCGGACAGCCGGCCGCGCCCGGTCCGGCGGAAGAGGTCGAGCTGGAACAGGCGGTCCTGCGCCGTCGCGTACCCCTGCAGGAAGAACAGGTCGTGCGCCGTGTTCGCGTAGACGTGCGCGACCCCGAAGCCGTCGCGCACGATCTCGCCGCGCTCGTCGAGGCCGAGGAGGCGATAGTCGCCGTCGACGGTCGCCTGCGGCCGGTACACGAGGAAGGCGAGGCCACCGGCCAGCGAGGCGGCGATCAGGACGATCGCGACGGCCGCGACGGTCCGCTTGCGAGGTCGCCTCACTGCGATCGGATGACGATCAGGAGCGCGCCGCCCTCCACCTTGGTGCCCTCCCCGACGGCGACCTGCGTGACGGTGCCGGCGTGAGCGGCGCGCAGCTCGTTCTCCATCTTCATGGCCTCGAGCGTCACGAGCGCGTCGCCCTCGCTCACGGTCGATCCCACGGCGACGTGCACCCGCTTGAGCAGGCCGGGCATCGGGGCGCGGATCTCCTGCCGCGCGTCGGCCGCCCGCCCGCCTGCGCGCCCTGCGGCGACGGCCCGCTCGTCCTCCATCGCAAGACCGATCTCGTCGCCGTCCACCCAGACCCGGTCCGCTCCGACGAACGCGACCTCGTGGGCCTCGCCATCGATGACCACGGACCACACCCGTCCGGGGACGGCCTCGGCCACGTCGGCCGCGAGGACGCGATCCCCGACGAGGAAGCGGCCCTCCGGGGTGACCTCGATCACGAGGTCGCGGTCGCCGGCGCGCGCGGCGTACTTCACCGCAGCATGTCCAAGCGCGCCGACCGGGTCCACGGCGACGACGTGGCCGCGATCGGCCGCGGCCGGGCGCGAAGCCGGGCGATCCCGGCGAGCGCCGCGGCGATGGCGGCCCCCTCGGTGATCTCCGGCGCCGCAGGCGGGCTCCAGTGGGTCGCGACGTAGTCGGTGTCGTACCGCCCGGAGACGAAGTCGGGCTCGGCCAATACAAAGGAGTGGAACGGCAGTGACGTCGGCAGGCCGGCCACGATCATCTCGCGGGCGGCCCGGCGGGCGCGGGCGATCGCCGTGGCCCGGTCCGGCCCCCAGGCGATGAGCTTGGCAAGCAGCGGGTCGTAGTCGGTCGGCACCAAGAGCGGCGCGGCGAGGCCCGAGTCCATCCGGATGCCGGGCCCGCTCGGCTCGCGCACGAAGTCGACGCGTCCGCCCTGCGGCAGGAAGCCGGCGAACGGATCCTCCGCGGTGATCCGCAGCTCGATGGCCGCGCCGGTCCGCCTGACACCGTCCTGCCCGAACGGCAGGCGCTCCCCCGCCGCGATGCGCAGCTGCAGCGCGACCAGGTCGAGGCCCGTGACCAGCTCCGTCACGGGGTGCTCGACCTGAAGCCGCGTGTTCATCTCGAGGAACACGAACGTCCCGTCCGGGGCGACGAGGAACTCGGCGGTCCCGGCGTTCACGTACTTCGCGGCGGACGCCACCTTCACCGCGGCCGCGCCAAGCTTCGCGCGGAGCGCGTCCTCGACGCCCGGGCCGGGGGTCTCTTCGATCAGCTTCTGATGGCGGCGCTGGATCGAGCAGTCGCGCTCGCCGAGCCAGACCACCTGGCCGAACGTGTCCGCGACGATCTGGACCTCGATGTGCCGCGCCGGCTGGATCAGGCGCTCCATCAACAGCGCGGGCGCACCGAACGCCGTCGTCGCCTCGCCGGTCGATGCCCGCCACGCCGCCGGCAGCTCCGCGGCCGAGCGAACGATGCGCATCCCCTTGCCGCCGCCGCCGCCGGCCGGCTTCAGCAGGACCGGGAACCCGATCCGCGCCGCGACGTCGCGCGCGTCGAGCAGGTCGCGCAGCGGCTGCATCGTCCCTTCGGCCACCGGTACGCCGGCCTTCGCCGCAAGTCGCCGGGCCGACGTCTTCTCGCCGAGCGCGCGCTGCACCGCGCCGGGCGGACCGACGAACGCGATACCGGCGGACGCCACCGCGTCGGCGAAGTCCGCGTTCTCACTGAGGAACCCGTACCCGGGATGGATCGCGTCGCAGCCCGCACGTTTCGCGACCGCGATGACCCGCTCGATGTTCAGGTAGCTCTCGCGAGGGGACGCGGCACCGATCGCGTAGGCCTCATCCGCGCCGCGGACGTGCGGCGAGAGACGATCGACGTCGCTGTACACCGTGGCCGTCGCGATCCCGAGCTCGCGGCAGGTCCGGATCACCCGGAGCGCGATCTCGCCGCGGTTGGCCACGAGGACCTTACGGAACAAAGCCGCTAGATCTCTTCGGGGCCGACGACAAAGCCGAGGCGCGAGGTGCCACGTCGCAACGCGAGGTCGAGCGTCACGAGCCGGCAGCCGAGCAGTCCGGCCAGGGCCACATACTCCGCGTCGTAGGTCTTCGCCCAACCGAACTCGTCCGCGATCCGCCACGCCTCCGCACCGAGTTCAGGCAGCGTCGTCGGGGTGACCGGGGCGGTCGCGAGCCGCTTCAGCGCCGACCGAGCGAGGTCAGGCGCCAGCTCGCCTCGATAGGCCGCCTCATGCAACGCCGAACGCGCCTCCGCCCACATGTGCGGTGGCGCGACCAGACGCTGTCGACCGAGGACGCGGAACGCGGATTGGGTCAAACACGCCCTCACCGCGAGGCTGGCATCGACGACGAGCGTCAGTGAACCTCGCGCGACCGGCGGATCCATTCGACGACGTTCGGCATCGGCTTGCCGTCAAGGGTCCGATCCCAACCCCAGGACTTCGGCACCGGCAGCATGTCGGTGGTCGCCGCGGCGGCGGCAAGGTCGTCTTCCTCGATGAAATGCTGTGTCCCTATCTTCTTCGCGCGTAGCTTGCCCGCCCGGATCCACCGGCGAACAGTCTCGGGATCGCGACGCACCCGTCTCGCGGCCTCGGGAACCGTCAGCATCGTTGCATACTACTACATGCGGTCAAAGCGGGATGTTCCCATGCTTCTTCTTCGGGTTCGTGTCGTGTTTGCCCGCGAGCGCGTGAAGTGCCGCGGCCAGGCGCGGCCGCGTCTCGTGGGGCTCGATGATGTCGTCGAGATAGCCGCGCGCGGCCGCCGCGTACGGGTTCGCGTATTTGTCGGCGTACTCCTTCGTGAGCTCGGCCCGCCGCTCGTCCGGATCCTTCGCCGCGGCGATCTCGTCCTTGTACAGGATGTTCACGGCACCCTCGGGTCCCATGACGGCGATCTCGGCGGCCGGCCACGCGACGTTGTAGTCGCCACGGATGTGCTTGCTCGACATGACGTCGTACGCGCCGCCGTAGGCCTTGCGCGTGATCACCGTGAGCTTCGGGACCGTCGCCTCCGCGTACGCGTAGAGCAGCTTCGCCCCGTTGCGGATGATGCCCCCGTGCTCCTGCGCCGTGCCCGGAAGGAATCCGGGGACATCCACGAAGGTCACGAGGGGGATGTTGAACGCATCGCAGAACCGCACGAACCGCGCGGCCTTGATCGAGGCGTCGATGTCGAGCACGCCAGCCTGGACCATCGGCTGCTGCGCGACGACGCCGATGCTGCTGCCGTCGAGGCGCGCGAATCCGACAAGGATGTTCTGGGCCCACTCGGCGTGGACCTCGAGGAGCTTTCCGTCGTCCACGACCCGCTTGATGACGTCCCGCATGTCGTACGGCTTCGCGGCCGACTCGGGGACGACCTCGTCGAGCTCGCGGTCCATCCGGTCGATCGGGTCGTCGGTCGCAAGGCGCGGCGCGGGATCGAGGTTGTTCGACGGGAGGAAGCCGACGAGCTCGCGGAGGAGCGCGGCGCACCGGACCTCGTCATCTGCGACGAAATGCGCGACGCCGGATCGCCGCGCGTGGGTCTCGGCGCCGCCCAGCTCGTCGAAGGTGACGTCCTCGTGGGTGACGGTCTTCACGACGTTCGGCCCGGTCACGAACATGTACGACGTGTCCCGGACCATGACGACGAAATCGGTGATCGCCGGCGAATAGACGGCGCCTCCGGCGCAGGGGCCCATGATCGCCGAGAGCTGCGGGACGACGCCGCTCGCAAGCACGTTGCGCAGGAAGATGTCCGCGTAGCCGCCGAGCGACACGACGCCTTCCTGGATCCGCGCTCCGCCGCTGTCGTTCAGTCCGATGATCGGCGCGCCGTTCCGCATCGCCTGGTCCATGACCTTGACGATCTTCGCCGCGTGGGCCTCGGCGAGGCTGCCGCCGAACACCGTGAAGTCCTGCGAGAACAGGTACACGAGCCGGCCGTCGATCCGCCCGAAGCCGGTGACCACGCCGTCCCCGAGGACCTGATCCGAGTCGGAGGTGTGCGCGCTCGGACGGGCCGCGACGAACGCATCGAGCTCGACGAAGCTGCCCTCATCCACCACGAGGTCGATCCGCTCGCGCGCGCGTGAGCTTTCCCTTCGCGTGCTGCTGCGCGATCCGATCGTCGCCGCCACCGCGCGCGGACTGCGCGCGCAACGCCTCGAGTCGCTCGATCGGGGTGGTCATCGCGGTCGAGGATAGGAGCCGCGGATCAGTCGTACGTCCCTGGCCGGAAGGTCGCCGGATCATGCGATGGGAACGCGCGCCCCAGGTCGTCATGCACGAGCGACCGGATGAGCGCGAGCGACTCCGTGCCCGCGGCCGGATCCTGGCCGGGGATCTCGCCACGCTCGAGGTTCGCGCGCGTGAACGCGGCGTCGCCGCAGAGCACGACCCGTCCGGTCTGGGCCAGGTCGACGACCAGCGACTGGTGCCCCGGCGCGTGGCCCGGCGTGGGCACGACCTCGATCCCGGCGGCGACCCGGGCCCGGCCGGAGGCCGGCACGTAGCGGAGCGCCGGGTCGTCCCAGTAGATCGCCGGGAAGTTCGGACGGCCCTTCGCGTATGCCAGGTGCTCGGCCTGGACGACGAAGGTCGCGTTCGGGAACGCGCGGTTGTTGCCGGCGTGATCGAAGTGCAGATGGCTGTTCACGACCACGGTCACGTCCTCGGGCTTCACGCCCATCGCCGCGAGACGGGACACGATCGCGTCGTCGGCGCTCATCGTGATCAGCATCCCGGGGTTCGGGCCGAACGTCGCCTCGGGGCGCTCCACGTGCACCGGATGGAGGCCGGTGTCGAAGACGATGAGCCCCTCGGGCGTTCGGAGGAGCGCCGACCACACCGGACACTCGACGAATTCATCACGCTCGGGTGCGGCCAGCCACGGCGCGAAGTTCGATCGGGCGAGCTTCACCGCGCCGGTGCGGAAGATGGTCAGCTCGATCGTCACTGGTCGAGGAGCTCGTCGACGGCGCGGTACGGGTCGAGCTCGCGGTCGGCGACGCGCTTCACGGCGTCCGAGACGCGCTGGGATCCGATCCGCGACTCGAGGCGCTGCACGAGCGCCTCGCGGAGGAGCGCCTCGACCTCCTGGCGCGCCGCGCCGGCCCGGCGCAGGGCGAGCTCGCCGCTCGTGCGGGCCCACTCGGCGTGCTGGTCGATCACGCGGACCAGCTCCTCGAGCCCGTTGCCATTCTGGGCACTGGTCCTGATGATCGGTGGCTTCCATCTTGAATGGGGCTCGCCCGAGGCCGGCAAAGCCGGGCTCGGGCGCACGGAAGGACCCAGGCTCAGCATCTGGGCCAGATCGCGGGCGGTCTCGTCGGCGCCCGGCTTGTCCGCTTTGTTCACGACGAGCACGTCGGCGATCTCGAGCACGCCGGCCTTGATCGCCTGGATGTCGTCGCCCAGGCCCGGGACCGTGACGAGGCACACGGTGTCGGCGACGCGCACGACCTCGACCTCCTCCTGCCCCACCCCGACCGTCTCGACGATGACGAGGTCGGTCCCGAGCGCGTCGAGCACGTTCACGACGCGCATCGTCGCGCGCGCGAGGCCGCCGGCGTGGCCGCGGCTCGCCATGCTTCGGATGAACACGCCCTCGTCCAGGAACCGGTCGCGCATGCGGATGCGGTCACCGAGGATCGCGCCGCCGGTGAACGGGCTCGACGGGTCGACGGCGACGATCGCGACGCGGTCGAAGATCCTCCGGTACTCCGCGGCGAGCCGCGATACCAGGGTGCTCTTCCCGCCACCCGGC
>DATCQC010000005.1:0-10059 GCA_036569685.1 Candidatus Limnocylindria bacterium
TCGTAGATGAGGTCGAGGGTCTCGAGGGTGAGCTCGCCGCCGGTCATCACGATCGGCCGTTTGCTGATGATCCAACGGTGATCGAAGCGCAGGCGGTCGGCGACGATCGGATCGAGCGCCGCGCGGTGATAGACCTGGTCGTAGACCTTGATGATCTGCTGATCGACCTCGACCGCGTACGGGAGCACCACCTCGCCCCGGAGCAGTGATACCAGCACTTCCGCGATGGTCGTCTTGCCATTGCCGGGCGGGCCGAACAGGAAGATCGACTTGCCGGAGTTCACCGCCGGGCCCAGCTGCGCGAGGGTCTCTCGCGGGATGACCATGTGCGAGAACGCGTGCGCGAGCTCCTCCTGGGTGACCGAGATGTTGCTGATGCTCTGCCGCTTCACGGCCTCGAGGTACGAGGCGAGCGGCACCGGCGCCTTGCCGACGTATTGGCTGCGCGCGAGCGATTCCTGGGCCTTCTCGGATCCGCGATCGACGATGACGAACTGGTAGCCCGCGGACGAAAGGCCGGTGCCGCCGCGGATCTCGACCAGGCGCTCGCCCTTCATGAACTCCATGACCTTGTCGACGACGTTCGTGATCGGGAGCCCGAGGGCGGTCGAGACCTCGCCCATCGTCATCTGGCCGCGTAGGTACAGCGTCTTCAGCGCGAGATCGGCGATGAAGCTGAGCGTGAGTCCGGTCTGCTCGATGGACTGCGGCTCGGGAGGGAGCGGGATCTCCGGCGTCGGGGGCGCGCCGGGCGCGCCGGCAAGCGGCATCGTCGGAGCCGGACGCGTCTGTGGTTGGTACAAAGTCGTGCCTTCCCTCACCGATGTGACTAACGCTGTGCTGTGTTCAGCATAGCCTCGAAGCCTTCTTCATCGATCACGTTGACACCGAGTTGCTTGGCCTTTTCGAGCTTCGTGCCCGCGCCCGGACCGGCGACGAGGAGATCCGTCTTCGCGCTCACGGCGCTGCTCGGCTTGCCACCGAGCGTGCGCACGAGGGCTTCCGCATCTTCACGACTGCGCCGCTCGAGCGCGCCGGTGAACACGATGGTCTTGCCCGCGAACGGCCCGGCCGCGGTCTCCTCGCGCGCGACCGGTAGTACTGGTACCACGCCGGCTCTCACGAGCTTGTCCATCAGGACGAGCTCCGACTCGTCGCTGAGGTACGCGCGGATCGCGTCGGCGACTTTCGCACCGACGCCGGAGATCGCCTGCAGATCGTCGGCGCCCGCGGCGCGGAGCGTGGCGAATGCCTCGGCGAGCGTCGCGCGCGGCGGCACCCTCGCGGCGATCCACTGCGCGAGATCCTCAGATGTCGACCAGCCGACCTGCGGGATCCCGAGCGCGTTGATGATCCGCCCGAGCGGCCGTTGCTTCGCGTTCTGGATCCGGTCGTAGATGTTCGTCGCGCTCTTCTCGGCGAAGCGATCGAGATCGAGGAGCTGCTCTTTCGTGAGGAAGAAGATGTCCGCCGGGTCGACCACGAGACCGGTCGACTGCAGCTGCTCGATGAGCGCGCCGCCCACGCCTTCGATGTCGAAACCGCCGCGCGACACGAAGTGCCCGATGCGCTGGCCGGTCTTCGCGGGGCACGCGGGGTTCGGGCAGCGGTACGCGACCTCGCCCTCGCGGTGCTCCACCGGCGTGTCGCAGACCGGGCACCGTTCCGGCATCGCGAACTCGGGCCCGCGCTTCGGTGCGCGTTTGCCCTTCGCGACGATCGGCGGTTCGACCCGCACGACTTCGGGGATCACATCGCCGGCCCGCTGGACGACCACCCGGTCGCCGACGCGCACGTCGAGCCGCTTGACCTCATCGAGGTTGTGCAGGGTCGCGCGCTTCACCGTCGTCCCGCCGATGAGCACCGGCGCGAGCCACGCGACCGGCGTCAGCACGCCCGTCCGCCCGACGTAGACCTTGATGTCCTCGATCGTCGTGATGGCCTGCTCCGCCGGGAACTTGTACGCCATCGCCCACCGCGGGCTATGCGAAACGAAGCCGAGCCTCTCCTGGTCCGCGACGCGGTCGACCTTGACGACGATCCCGTCGGTCCCGTAATCGAGCTCGTGACGCTTCGCCCCCCACTCGCCGATGAACGCGAGCACCTCATCGATGTCCTTCGCCTGCCGGACATTGGGGTTCGTGCGCAGGCCGAGCTCGCGCAGCCGCGCGAGGAGCGCGTGCTGCGAGTCCACCGAGAGCCCGGCCGCGCTGTAACACCACATCGCGAGGTTGCGCTTGGACGTGGCCGCCGGATCGAGCTGGCGGACCGCGCCCGCGGCGGCGTTGCGCGGGTTCGCGAACGGCGGCTCCTCGCGCTCGAGCCGCTCGCGGTTCGTCGCCTCGAACGCCGCGGTCGGCAGGTACACCTCACCCCGGATGTCCACGCGGCCCGGCACCTTCTCGCGCAGCGTGAGCGGGATCGACTTGATCGTGCGCAGGTTCGCCGTGACGTCCTCGCCGACCGATCCGTCGCCGCGCGTCGCGCCCTGCGTGAAGCGGCCGTCGACGTACGTGAGATTGATCGCGAGGCCGTCGATCTTCAGCTCGCACACGTACCCGACGTCGTCGCGGCCGAGCGTCTTGCGGATGCGCTGGTCGAATGCGCGCACCTCGGCCTCGTCGAAGGCGTTCGAGAGGCTGAGCATCGGATGCGCGTGCTCGACCGGCGCGAAGCGGTTCGAGGGCGGCGCACCGACCCGCTGGGTCGGCGAGTCCGGCGTGACGACCTCCGGGTGCTTCGCCTCGAGGTCCTGCAGCTCGCGCATGAGCGCGTCGTACGCGAAATCGTCGAGCGTCGGCTGATCGAGGATGTGATACTCGTAGTTCGCCTTCTCGATCTGCTCGCGGAGCGCCGCGACGCGTTTCTGGGCTTCCGCAGGTGCCATCGTGCTGATTCTCCCAAAGGAAGTCGTACCACGCGTGTACGACTTGGCCCTGCGTTCTCTGACCGAACGGTCACGACGGCGCGAGGTCGACCACGTACGGTCTGGGCATGAGGTCGAAACAACTCACAAGCATCGCGCTGGCTCTGTCCCTGGCCGCTTGTGCACCAGTTGCGACGCGGCCTGCATCCTCCGCAGCATCCGGCGCGGAGACCTCGGTGACGCCCTCGCAGCGCCCTGGACCCGCGTCGATCTCGCCGACACCCGTGCCCGCGTCCGTGACGGATGTCCCCTTCTCGGCCGGACCGATCCAGCTCCTCGACGCGAACGTCGGCTGGGCAACGATCAACTCCGGTCTCGCGACCACGACCGATGGCGGCGCGACCTGGTACGGCGTGTTCCTCACGCCGAGTGCGTCGTTCGCCGAGCTGCGCTTCGTCGATCGTGCCGCGGGCTGGGCGATCCTTCAGCGGTATGGCGCGGACGCGAGCTGCGCCGCACCGGCGACGCGCGCACCGTGCTGGTCGGTGGTGACCACCGCTGACGGCGGGCGTAGCTGGCAGGACCGCCTGTCGGCGGCCGTTAACGGGACGGGCACAGCCACCATCTTCTCCCTCCAGGCGATCGACGCCCAGCGCGCGTGGGTCATCGTGGCGACCACCGAATGCGACGCCACAGGCTGTGCCGACGAGCTCCGCACGACCAGCGACGGTGGACGGACCTGGCAGACCCAACTGCGCGGGCGACCGGGGCTCGGTTCCCTCCGATTCGCGAGCGCGAAGCATGGCTGGATCGCTAGCGGGCGCGGCGATCCGCGCGGCGGCACAGACGTGCTGGTGACCGACGACGGTGGCGTGTCGTGGGCGCGATCATTCGCGGCTACCGACGGGGTCCCCGACATCGATGCCGCAAGCGAGCGGCAAGCGTGGATCCTCACCCGTGACGGCGCTTTCTGCACCGCATCCAACTGCAGCGCGTACGAGCTGCTGCGCACGACGGACGGCGGCACGACCTGGTCCACACTCGGAAACCCGAAGGAGAGCTCGACGTGCAGCGGCGGGCAGCTCGCCGGACCGCTCTTCGCCAGTCCGAGCATCGGCTGGTTCGGGATCACCCTCGGCGCCGGCGGTGTCAACGTCGGGCACGGCGGAACGATGCGGACATCCGACGGAGGCAGGACCTGGGACTGCAAGCCATTTCCTGCGAATGCGAGTGTGCTCAGCGCGGCCGATCCGCTGCACGTGTGGGCCCGCAGCGACAATCCTCAGGGAGGCAGCTCGTTGTACTCGACGATCGACGGCGGAGCGAGCTGGCATCGGATCGGCTCCGCGACCGTGCGCCCGACGATCATCCCGCCCGCGACGCCGGCCGGTCTGATTCTGCCGGCGCGCTGTCGTTATGTCGGCTTCACGGATGGGACCGTGGAGCAGTCGTGGGAGATCGACTGCGGCGCATCGAACGATGCACGGGGGCTCTTCACGCCGCCGCTCGTCGCGGCGGGCTGGACGAGCTGCGGCTTCGGGCTGGCTGCCGCGGGCTGGCGCAAGGGTGCGTTCGACCTGGGGATCTCGGAGACGGCGAGCCCGGATGATCCGATCCGGTTGCTCCAATTCGCCACGAGCGGACCCTGCGGCTAACTCTTCGTCAGCCCCGCGAAGCTCGCCATGAGCTTCTTTACGCCCTTGCCGGCGAACGCGACGGTGACCTCCTCGTCGTCGGGACGCACCGCACTCGAGACGACGATTCCCGCCCCGAATGCCGGATGGGTGACGTGGTCGCCGGCGCGGAAGACCGTCTCGCCGGACGCCGCGACCCGCGCCGCGCGGTTCACCTGCGCCGCGCTCGGCTCGCGACCAGCACCGCCCCACGTCGGCGGCAGGTCCGCGATCGCGGCGGCGTGGCGCTGCGCGCGCCGCGCCTCGTAGCGCTCGCGACCGCGCTCCCAGTCGAGCTCCTCCCAGGTGTCGCGCTCCTGCGTCTCGATCTCGCCGCGAAGCTCGATGTCCTCGGGCAGCTCGCGCAGGAACCGTGACGGCGGGTTCTCGTTCGTGCGGCCGAAGAGCTGGCGACGCCGCGCGAACGTGAGGTAGCAGCGATGCATCGCGCGGGTGATCGCGACGTAGCAGAGCCGGCGCTCCTCCTCGAGCTGCCGCTCGTCCTCGAGCGACCGCGAATGCGGGAACACGCCCTCCTCCATGCCGGTGACGAACACGATCGGGAACTCGAGGCCCTTCACCGCGTGCATCGTGATGAGCGTCGCCGCCGGCTTGGCCTCGGCGAACTCGTCGACATCGGACACGAGTGCGACCTCCTCCATGAACGACGGCAGCTGCTCGTCGCGCGGCAGGTTCACGTAGTCCTCCGCGATCGTCCGCAGCTCGAGCACGTTCGCGTAGCGCTCCTCGCCGTCCTCGGTCCCGTCCTTCAGATACGCGCCGTATCCCGTCGCGCGGATGACCTCATCGACGATCTCGGGCAGGTCCTTCAGCAGCAGCTCGTCGCGGATCCGCCCGAGCAGCCGGCCGAACGCCACCATCGCGGCGGCCTGCCGCTTCGGGATCTCCGGCGCCTGCTCGGCGTCGAGGAGCGCCGCGGCGATCGGCACGCCACGCTCCTTCGCGAACGCGGCGAGGCCCGCTTGGCCCTTCGCGCCGATCCCCCGCGGCGGCGTGTTGAGCACGCGCCCGATCGCGACGCTGTCGACCGGGTTGCGAAGCAGCCGGAGGTAGGCGAGCACGTCCTTCACCTCGCGCCGGGCGTAGAAGGACACGCCGCCGACGACCTGGTACGCGAGGCCGAAGCCGCGGAACACGTCCTCGATCGCGCGCGACTGCGCGTTCGTCCGGTACAGCACCGCGACGTCGCGCGCTGACGTCACGTCGCCCTCGCGACGGAGCCGCTCGATCTCGCGCGCGATGGTCTCGGCCTCGTGGTGCTCGTCATGCGCCTGGACCACGACGACGGGCGCGCCGCCCTTCCGGTCGGTCCAGAGCTTCTTCTCTTTGCGCGCCGCGTTGTTCCGCACCACGCTGTGGGCCGCGTCGAGGATGCGCTGGGTGCTCCGGTAGTTCTGCTCGAGCTTCACGACGATCGCGTTCGGGTAGTCGCGCTCGAAGTCCAGGATGTTGCGCACGTCCGCGCCGCGCCACGAGAACACCGACTGGTCGTCGTCGCCGACGACGCAGAGGTTCTGCTTGTCCCCCGCGAGGTAGCGCAGGAGGACGTACTGCGCGCGATTCGTGTCCTGGTACTCGTCGACGAGGATGTGGTCGTAGCGGTCCTGCCACTTCTCGAGCGCGCGGTCGCTCGTCTCGAACAGGCGGCACGGGAGGACCAGGAGGTCGTCAAAATCGACCGCGTTGTTCTCCTTGAGGAGCGCCTCGTACCGGCGCCAGACCGTGGCGGCGAGCCGCTCGAGCTGCCCGCGGGCCTCGTTCGCGAGGTCGGCCGGCCCCCGGAGCTCGTTCTTGGCGCCGGAGATGACCGCCCCGATCGCCCCCGGCGAGAAGAGGCGCTCAGAGACGCCCGTGTCGCCCATGGCCTGGCGCAGCAGGGCGCGCTGGTCGGCCGTGTCGTAGATCGCGAAGCCGCGGTCGAGGCCGACCTCCGGGCCGTCCCGGCGGAGGAGCCGGGCGCAGAACGCGTGGAAGGTGCCGGCCGTGAGGTCGGCGAGGGCGGCGTCGCCGAGCAGCTTTTGCAGGCGGGCCCGCATTTCCTTCGCTGCCTTGTTCGTGAAGGTGACGGCGAGGATCCTCCGCGGCGGCACGCCGAGGTCCCGAACGAGGAAGGCGATCCGGTGCGTGAGCACGCGGGTCTTGCCCGAGCCCGCGCCGGCGAGGATGAGCAGCGGGCCGCCGGGGTGGGTCACCGCGGCGCGCTGCTCGGGATTCAGGACGTCGAGGATCGGGTCGGGGCTCATCGTTCGATGGTAGGTATCGCGGGCCGCGTGACGAAAATCCACGGTCGCGTGGACGGACCGTGGACAACCACCGGAACGTCGTGGACAACATCAGGTCTTGTCATCGCGAGTTCGTGGATAAAGCCGTTGTTCGCTCGGCGTCTCGGCGGCTATGTTTCACCGCGACCCGAGGGGTCTGCCAAGAGGAACAGTCCCGAGATTCCATCAACGGAACTGAGCCTCAGGAGCGCAACCGGAGATAGCATCAAAGGCGGTCCGAGAGGATATCGAGGATCGGCTCCACGGCCAGGCTGCAGAGCTTCGAAGCTGCGGCAGGGCACGGAGGCAGGTCGCTCGGGTCGTTTCTTTGCCCTCCGCATCCGGGGCCGTCCGCCCTGCGTACAGTCGTTGCATGGCTGACCCGCTTCCGGCCGACGAGGCCCTCATGTCCGCGCTCGCCGAGCGCGATCTGTCCGCCCTGGCCACCCTCTACGACCGGTACGGCCGGTTGGCGTACGCGCTCGCCTACCGGATCCTCGGCGAGAGCGAGGCTGCTGAGGACGTCGTCCAGGACGCCTTCATCTCGGCGTGGCGCGGCGCCGGCAGCTACCGGCGAGAGCGGGGCAACCCGCGTGGCTGGCTCCTTTCGATCGTCCACCACCGCGCCGTCGACGTGCTCCGGCGCAAGACCGCGTTCCGCCCGGCCCCGCTCGAGGTGGCCGAGCAGCGCGCGGCCGACGAGGACACCGCGGCCATGGCCGAGCGGAACGTGGAGCAGCAGACCGTTCGGCTCGCGCTCCAGACGCTTCCCGAGGCCCAGCGGCGCACGATCGAGCTCGCCTATTTCGGCGGCTACACCCACGTCGAGCTCGCGGAGCTCATGGGCGTCCCGCTCGGCACCGTGAAGGGCCGCATGCGGATCGGCCTTCAGAAGATGCGCCGCGCCCTCGAGGGGACCCGCACATGACCGAGCACGTCACGGACGACCTCGAGCTGTACGCCGTCGGCGCCCTCCGGCCGCGCGAGGCGGAGCGCGTCGCCGCGCACCTCGCCGAGTGCCCGGTCTGCCGTGAGGAGCTCGCCGAGATCGCGACGGCCGTGAACGCGCTCCCCGACATGGTGCTGCTGCGCGAGCCGCCGGCCGGGCTCAAGGAGCGGATCCTGTCGGCCGCGGCAGCCGACCTGCCGGCCGGGAGCGTGGTTCCGCTGCGGCGCGAGACGACCTGGTCGTTCCGGCCGACGCGGAGCTGGCTCGGGATCGGCGCGCTCGCTCTGGCGGCGGTCCTGTTCCTCGTCCTCGACCTGAACTCCCTGCGCGACCTCCGGGCCGCCGAGACCGAGCGCGCGGGGTACGCGTCGATCGCGGCGAAGGTGTCGCACGGCGGCACGAACTGGTACATGGTCGGGCTCGATCAGTGGCAGGGGTCCGGCGGCACGCTCTTCTCACCAGGCAACCCCGCGATCAGCCCGTTCGTCGTGTTCCACGACCTGCGGCCGCTGACCGGCGGCGCGATGTACGCGGTGTGGCTCGTCGACGCTGACGGGCACTGGGTCCGCGGTGCGAACTTCGCGCCGAACGGCGACGCGATCCAGAGCGTCGACCTCACTGTGCCCGTGGCCAGCTTCACGCAGTGCGCGGTGACCATCGAGATGTTCGCCGAAGGCAAGCGCGCGGGACCGCTCGTCATGCAGTCGCGCATCGCACCACCGACGCAGTAGGTCCCGATACCGCTACACCAGCGCGCCCAAGAGGCTCCTGAGAGTGCCGCCGTGCTGGAGCTGCTCCGCGCGACGTTCCATCAGCCCGGGCGAGTCGAGCTCGTGCACGAGCTTCTGGAACCCGGGATCACCTGACGCTGCTTGCTCGCGCCCGAACTCGGCTGAGAACCGCAGGCGAAGGAGCAGCGTGTCGAACAATTCGACGGGCGACAGATCTCCGTAGTCGGCGCAGAACGCGCGCACGCGATCCGCGCTCCGTTCCAGCGAGAAGCCTGGGTGCTCCGGATGCAGCGGGATCCACATGTACGCGGTCCAGGCCGCATCCCACTGCCGAGTACCGGGGCTGGCCATGTCCCAATCGACCATCACGTCCGGTCGTCGCTCTCGGAAGACGGCGTTGTACGGAGCCCAGTCGTTGTGGCAGATGATCTCGTGCGGCACCGGAGCGGGCATGCGCCATTGGGAGCCAGCCGGCGGAATGAATCCCTCGACGAGACCGTGGTAGCGCCGAAGACCCTGAGCCGCGCCGCGGAGACACTCCTGCGAATAGATCCACTCGGGGAAAGGCTCGGGCCAGCCGGGCACGGCCTGTCCATCGACCCACGACAGCACTTCGCGACCGCGCTCATCCGTGCCCAGCGGGCGCGGCGCCTCGAATCCCTGTTGCGCGAGGTAGTCGAGCAGTGCGTGCACCGCTGGCGTCCAGAAGCCGCCCCGACGCCTGACCGTGGAACCGACGCGCACAGCCGAGCTGATGTTGCCGCCGAGCGGGAGCTCATCGTCCATCGGGTCATTCTCGCTGGCGACAGAGAAGAGCCCCGCCTCTCGGGCGGGGCTCTTCATCGCGACGGGTCTACGCGGGGCTAGTGTCGGCCTGATGCGCTCGCTTCGCTCGCGCTCAGCCGCTAGATCCTCGCTCTAGTAGTCCATCCCGCCACCCGGGGGCATGCCCGCCGGGGTCTTGTCCTTCTCAGGAAGGTCGGTGATGAGCGCCTCGGTCGTGAGGATCATCGCCGCGACGGAGGCGCCGTTCTCCAGAGCGGAGCGGGTGACCTTCGCGGGGTCGATGATGCCGGTCTTCACGAGGTCGACGATCTCGTTCTTGATCACGTCGTAGCCCAAGGAGCCGGACTTCGATTCGGCCTGCTTGCGACGGACGCCTTCGAGCATGACGCCACCGTCCTGGCCGGCGTTCGCCACGAGCTGGCGGAAGGGCTCCTCGAGCGCGCGGCGGAGGATGTTCACGCCGGTGAGCTCGTCGCCGGAGGCCTGGACCTTGTCCAGGGCCTTGACGGCGTTCAGGAGCGCGACCTCACCGCCCGGAAGGATGCCTTCCTCGACGGCCGCACGGGCCGCGGAGAGTGCGTCCTCGACGCGGTGCTTCTTCTCTTTCAGCTCGATCTCGGTCGCGGCACCCACGCGGATGATCGCGACGCCGCCGGCGAGCTTCGCGAGACGCTCGTTGAGCTTCTCCTTGTCGAAGTCGCTGGTGGTCTCCTCGATGAGGGCCTTGATCTGCTTGACGCGGGCGAGGATCGCTTCCTGCGAGCCGTGACCC
>DATCQC010000006.1:0-1689 GCA_036569685.1 Candidatus Limnocylindria bacterium
CGTGCGGCTCGCGTACAACCTCGAGGACGACGGTCATCCGGTGCCCGTGCCGCCGCCGCCGCACACGCAACCGGAGCTGATCGAGTCGCTGCCGTTCCCGACCGCCGGCATTCCCGGCGTGCCCGACCTGATGCACCACAAGTACGTCGTCCGCGACCGCGCCGCGGTGTGGAGCGGCTCGACGAACTGGACGGTCGACTCGTGGACGCGGGAGGAAAACGTGATCGTCACCGCGGAGTCGGCCGAGCTGGCCGCGCATTTCGGCGAGGACTTCGAGCAGCTCTGGTCACGCCGGGAGGTCGAGCACAGCGGCAAGGTCGACACCGCGCCCTTCCTGGTCGGAGCCACGAGCGTCCGCGCCTGGTTCTGCCCCGGCCGCGGCGAGAAGCTCGCCCACCGGATCGCCAAGGCGATCGGCACGGCGCAGCGGCGCGTCCGGATCGCGTCGCCCGTGCTCTCCTCGGCGCCCATCCTCGCCACGCTCGCCCAGGTGGCCACCGACGGCAAGGTCGATCTCGCAGGCGTCGTCGACCGCACCCAGGTGCGCCAGGTGATCGACCAGTGGCGGCACAACGGAAACGCCCCGTGGAAGGAGCCGCTGCTGCGGACGGCGCTCGCACACGCTCCGTTCTCGGGCAAGCACACGACGCCGTACGCGCCGGGCTCCGTCCACGATTTCATGCACGCGAAGGTGACCGTCACCGACGACGTCGTCTTCGTCGGGAGCTTCAACCTCTCCCATTCGGGCGAGCGGAACGCGGAGAACGTGCTCGAGATCGCGGACAAATCGCTCGCCGACCAGCTCGCGGCGTACATCGATTCGCTCCGTGCCAGGTATCCGAGCCTCGACCTGTGAGGAACGGATGAAGAGGCTGTTCGCCGTCGCGGGCGCACTGCTGCCGCTGCTGCTGCTGCTCTGGGCCTCCTCCGCGAACGCGCTGCGGCTGCCGTCGGCGCCCCGCTGCGCCATCTTCCCGGCGTCGAACGCGTGGAACCAGCGCGTGGACACCCTGCCTGTGGCCGCGGACTCAGCGCAGCTGATCGCGTCGATCGGGCTCTCCACCGGCTTGCACCCCGACTTCGGGTCGGGTCTCTACAACGGCGCTCCGATCGGGATCCCGTTCGACGTCGTGTCGAAGAAGACCGCACACTCGCGGGTCGCGTTCGACTATGCGGACGAGTCTGACAAGGGGCCCTACCCGATCCCGAAGGCGGTGCACATCGAAGGCGGGCGCGCGTCGGATGGCGATCGCCACGCGCTGCTGCTCGACCGGGACGCGTGCCGGCTCTACGAGCTCTACGCTCTCTATCCGAAGCCGGGCGGCGGCTGGAAGGCGGGGTCGGGCGCGATCTGGAGCCTGCGCTCGAACGCCGTGCGTCCTGCGGGCTGGACGTCGGCTGACGCCGCCGGACTGCCGATCTTCCCGGGTCTCGCGCGCTACGACGAGGTCGCGCGAGGGACGATCGACCATGCACTGCGGTTCACGGCCGCGCGGACGCGGCGCGCGTACGTCTATCCCGCGCGCCATTACGCGTCGAGCTCCGACGACCTGTCGCTGCCGCCGATGGGCGCGCGCGTGCGCCTGAAGGCGGGCGTGGACATCTCGGGCTACCCGCGCCAGGCGCGCATCGTGCTCCAGGCTCTGAAGACCTACGGGATGATCCTCGCCGACAACGGATCGAACTGGT
>DATCQC010000007.1:0-7140 GCA_036569685.1 Candidatus Limnocylindria bacterium
GTGCCGCCGTGGCCGACGCGCTTCGCGCCGAGCGCTCGCCGCGCGACCGCGACGACATCGAACGAGGTCCAGCCCAGCGGTTTGTCGATCGGCAGGACCCCGGAGGGGGCCTCGGTCATGCGGGCTGTCGAGCGCGGTCGAGCGCCTCGCGCGCCGCGGCGAGTACGCGCTCGCGGATCGCGGTGTGGTCGGTCCCGGGAATGAGGGCGCCGGCCGCACGGACGTGACCGCCGCCGCCGAAGCTCGCCATGAGCGCGGCCGCGTCGACGGATGGGGCCGACGCCGACGTGCGGCACGAGACCTTCACGGGGCCGGTCGTGCCGCTGAACAGGAGCGCGACGCGCATGCCCTTGCTCCGGGCGATCTGCTCCACGAGACCGGACAGGTCTTCCTCGAGCGCGCCGGCGTGGGCGAGATCGTCGTTCTCGATCCACGTCCACACGAGCAGGCCGTCCGACTCGCGGACCAGTCGCGAGAACGCGAAGCCCCAGAGCTTGAGGGCCT
The DNA here is from genome assembly GCA_036569685.1 of Candidatus Limnocylindria bacterium. Classification (GTDB taxonomy): domain Bacteria; phylum Chloroflexota; class Limnocylindria; order P2-11E; family P2-11E; genus UBA4735. The sequence goes on from DATCQC010000007.1 coordinate 505, forward strand.
CGAACCGCTTGTTCCGGAACACGTTGTACGTGATCGACTGGAGGTCGGCTCCGGCATCGCGCAGCATCGCCGCCCGTTCGAGCGCGCGCTTGTCGGTGTTCGGGAACTGGAACGAGCCGGTGTCGGTCATGATCGCGATGAGCGCGGCCGTCGCCATGTCCGGCGTCCAGCCCACACCGAGGGCGTCGATCACCCGGCCGACCATCTCCCCGGTCGCTGCGCTCGTCACGTCGACGAAGTTCGCGTCGCCGAACGCGGTGTTCGTCGCGTGGTGGTCGATGTCGGCGATCTTGGGCCCGGCGGGCAGCGCGAACTTCGCGCGCTCCGGCTCGCCGAAGTCGAGGCACACGATGAGGTCGACGTCGGCCGGCGGGGGCGCCTGGCTGACGCGGTCGGCCGAGGCGAGGAACCGGATGGCCTCCGGGACCGGATCGGCGCAATGCCACGAGACCTGCTTTCCCATCCGCTCGAGCGCGAGGCCGAGGGCCAGCGACGAGCCGATGGTGTCGGGATCGGGATCGCGGTGCGAGACGAGGGCGATGCGACCGGCCGCGCGGAGCGCGTCGACGACCGGCTTCATCGATCCCGCGTCGCTTCGCGGAGCAGCTGCGAGATCCGCGCCGCTCGCGCGGCGGACGTGTCGGACACGAACTCGATCTGCGGCACGAACCGCAGATCCGTGCGCTCGCCGACCTCGCGGCGGATGAACGGCCGGGCCTCGTTGAGCGCCTGCATCGTGCTCGCGACCGCGTCGGCGTCGCCGAGGACGCTCACGAACACCTTCGCGGTCTTGAGATCCGCGGTCGTCTCGACGCTCGTCACGGTCGGGAACGCGATGCGGGGGTCACGGAGCTCCTCGCTGATCAGCGTCGCGAGCTCACGCTGCAGCAGGGCATTGACCCGATCCGCGCGCCGGTACGCCATTGCTAGCGCGGCTTCGCTTGGACGACGAACGCCTCGATGATGTCGCCGACCTGCACGTCGTTGTGGCCCTCGAGCACGATGCCGCACTCGAGCCCGGCCGCGACCTCGCGCACGTCGTCCTTCACCCGGCGGAGCGTCGCGATCGTCCCCTCCCAGGCCGGCTCCTGGCCGCGGAGCAGGCGGGCCTGCGCGCCGCGGCGGATGACGCCGTCGGACACCATGCAGCCCGCGATGGTCGTCTTGTTCGCTGTGAAGATCTGGCGGACCTCGGCGTGTCCGAGGACGCTCTCCACCATCTCCGGTTCGAGCATCCCGGTGAGCGCCTTCTGCATGTCGTCGAGGAGCTCATAGATGACCTTGTACTGGCGCACGTCGACCTTCGTCTGCTCGGCCGCCCGCTTCGCGGGGACGTCGATCTTGTTGTTGAAGCCGATGACGACCGCGCCCGACGCCGCGGCGAGCGTCACGTCGGACTCGCTGATGTCGCCGACGGCGTCGTGGATGACCACGAGCGCGACCTCGTCCTGCGCGACCTTCGCGAGGGCACCCTTGATCGCCTCGAGGGAGCCCTGCACGTCCGCCTTGAGGACGAGCTTCAGCTCCTTCGCCTTGCCTTCCTTGACCTGCGCGAACATCTCATCGAGGGTCGCAGGACGCTCGCCCCCGGCTGCCGCGGCGCGCTCGCGCGCGTTCCGGTCCGCGAGGGCCTTGCCGGTCTTCTCGTCGACCACGGCGCGGAGCACGTCACCGGCCTCCGGCACGTCCGGGAGGCCGAGGATGAGGACCGGACGCGATGGCTCGGCGCGGCCGACGTTCTTGCCCTTGTCGTCGGTCATCGCGCGGACCTTCCCGAACTGCTTCCCCACGACGATGAGGTCGCCGCGCTCGAGCGTCCCGGTCTGGACGAGGACGGTCGCGATCGGACCGCGGCTCTTGTCCATGTGCGCCTCGATCACGCGGCCGATGGCCGGGCGGTCGGGGTTCGCCTTGAGGTCCGCGACATCCGCCACGAGCAGCACGACGTCGATGAGGTCCTGCAGCCCCTGCTTCGTGCGCGCCGACACCGGGACGATCGGGGTGTCGCCGCCGTACTCCTCGACCGTGACGCCGTGCTCGGCGAGCTGGCCCTTCACGTGGTCGGGGTTCGCGTCGGCCTTGTCCATCTTGTTGAGCGCGACGACCATCGGCACGCCCGCGGCCTTCACGTGCGAGATCGCCTCGATCGTCTGCGGCTGCACGCCGTCGTCCGCTGCGACCACGAGGATCGCGACGTCGGCGACCTGCGCGCCGCGCGCGCGCATCGCGGTGAACGCCTCGTGACCCGGCGTGTCGAGGAACGTGACCTTCCGGCCCGAGTGCTCGATCTGGTACGCGCCGATGTGCTGAGTGATGCCGCCGGCCTCGCGCGCGGTCACGTTCGTCTCGCGGATCGCGTCGAGGAGGCTGGTCTTGCCGTGGTCGACGTGCCCGACGATCGTGACGACCGGCGGCCGCGTGATCATCTTCGTCTCGTCGTCGTCGGTCCAGAGGATCTCCTTGCCGACGGGGGCCAGCTCCTCGGGCTCGTCGACCGGGGCGGTGATCTCCTCCTCGGGGATCACCTCGAGCCCGAGCTCGCCGGCGACAAGCGATGCGGTCTCGAAGTCGATGGTCTGGTTGATCGTCGCCATGACGCCCATGTTCACGAGCGCGCGGATGACGTCGACGATCGAGAGATCGAGGGTCTGCGCGAGCTCGCCCACCTGCATGGTCTTCGGCAGGGAGACCGGCGCGCCGCCCTCAGGGAGGACGGCGACCGCGGCCGGCGCCTCAGCGGCCGGCGCCTGAGGCGCGGTGTTCCCGCGCGACGGGCGGCGGCGCGGACGGGGTCCACGTTGCGGCGGGAACCGCCGCGGTCTTGCCTTCGGCATTACGTCCTCCTTATTACCGCTCCGGCGGCGAGCTCGTCCCGCAGCCGGTGCTTCGTCGCCTCGTCGATCGTCATTTCGAGGGCCCGCCCGAGCGAGCCATCGTCGACGCCGCGCGCGAGGCACGCGTCATCGGGGCATAGATACGCTCCCCGCCCCGGTGACTTGCCCCGAAGGTCCACCGAAAGCGTGCCGTCCCCGTCCCGGACGACCCGGATGAGCTCGCGCTTCGCCTTGACCGTGTGGCACGCCACGCAGGTGCGCTGCGGGACGGCCCTAGCGACGATCCTTCTTCTTCTTGCCGCCGAGCAGCGCGCGATCCTCGTCCTCGAGCTCGTCCTCGTCCGCCGCCAGCGACTCCGCCTCGACCTCGGCGACGAGATCGTGGCGAATGGCCTCCTGGTCCTCTTCGACGGCCGGTGCGGTGGCCTCGGCCTCGACGACGACGGGTTCGGGCTCCGGCTCCGGCTCGGCCTCAGCGCGGACCTCGGACTCGCTGCGGATGTCGATCCGCCAGCCGGTGAGCTTCGCGGCCAGCCGGGCGTTCTGCCCTTCCTTGCCGATCGCGAGCGAGAGGTAGCGGTCCGGGACGACGACGTACGCCGTCTTCTCGTCGACCACGATGTCGACGCGAATGACGGGCGAGGGCGAGAGCGCGTTCTTCACGAACTCCTCGGCCTTCTCGTCGTACTGGATGACCTCGACGCGCTCGCCACCGAGCTCGTTGCTGATCGCCTGCACCCGCAGACCGCGCTGCCCGACGCACGCGCCGACCGGGTCGAGGCCGGGCTGGCGCGAGCGCACGGCGATCTTCGTCCGCGAGCCGGCCTCGCGCGCGATACCCGTGATCTCCACCTGTCCGTGATAGATCTCCGGCACCTCGAGCTCGAACAGCCGCTTCACGAGGCCGCGGTGCGCGCGGCTCACGATGATCTGCGGGCCGTGGATCGACCGGCGCACCTCGAGGACCAGCACCTTCCGGTGCTGCCCGACGAAGTAGCGCTCGTGCGGTGCCTGCTCGCTACGCGGCAGGATCGCCTTCGCCTTGCCGAGCTCGAAGATCGCGGCGCCTGCTTCGAACCGCTCGATCTGGCCGTTGATGATGTCGCCCTCGCGGTCGGCATATTCGGCGTAGACCTGCTCGCGCTCGGCCTCACGCAGCGACTGCTGGATCACCTGCTTCGCGGTCTGCGCGCCGATGCGTCCGAGCGCCGCCGCGGACTCCTCGAGCGGGATCGTGTCGCCGAGCGCGACGTCGGGCTTCATCCGGCGCGCAGCGTCGATCTGGATCTGGAGCTTGGGATCCTCGACCTTGTCGACGACGGTCTTGAGGAGGAAGACCTTGAACGCGCCGGTCTGGACGTCGACCTTCACATCGATGTTCTCTTCGGCGCCGTACGCCCGCTTGATCGCCCGGGCGATGATGTCGCTCACGACCTCCTTCGGGAGGCCCTTTTCGGCGGAGAGCTGCGCGAGACCGGTCACGAGTTCTCGGTTCATGGCACGCTCTCCCCTTCATCATCTTGCTCGGCCGTTTCCGGCGACAAAAAAGGTGGGTCGTCGCCCCACCTTCACGGCTCGAGCGGCAGACGGAGACGGCCCCGCGTGCCAAGAGAGAGTGTACCAAATCATCACACGCGCCTGCCGACGCGTTCACTCGCGCCTGTTCAGGCGACTGAGGGCTTTGCCCGATGGAGCCGCAGGGCCCCCGAGAGCCGCGCAGCCGAAGGCGGCGCGGGATCGGGGTTTAGCCGGATTAGGTGGAGAAAGGGGCCGGCCGGGTCGCGTGCTACGTCAGGTTGTTGCCGATATTCGAGAACTGGTTCTGAAGCTGAGTCCGGAAGAAGACCATCGCCACGATCACGGCGATGGCGATGACGAGCGATGATGAGTGCATATTCGACGAGGCCCTGGCCTTCGTCGTCGCGCCAGAACGGCACGGAACGCTCCTTCCCGCGTCCCGGATCGGCCCCTTTCTCCCCGTACTTCCTAACCGCCTGCATGGCGCGCCGGTAGGCGTCCTTCCGTACTAGTGCCGTACTAGCCAACCGGCCGAGGACCCGGTACCGGCTACGTGAGGTTGTTGCCGATATTCGAGAACTGGGTCGAGAGCTGGTCGCGGAAGAAGATCATCGCCACGATCACGGCGATGGCGATGACGGCGATGATGAGTGCATATTCGACAAGCCCCTGGCCGTCGTCTTCGCGCGCGAACGGCACGGTCCTAACTCCTTTCTCTGACTCAGCGGCCCCGCAGGGCCGTGGCCAGACGCTCCTCGGTCGACGCCTTTCCGGCGGGCGGCACGCCCTGCAGGGCCTGCTCGGCCTCCGCGAGGGTATAGCCAAGCGCCCGGAGTGCCGCTATCGCCTCGTCGGGTGATGAGAGCTCGCCCGCGGTCGGCCCAACGGCCACGCGCCCGACCTTCGACCGAAGGTCGACGATCAGACGCTCGGCGGTCTTCTTCCCCACCCCGGGCGCCTTGGCCAGGGTCGCGGCGTCCCCGGCGGCGATCGCCGCGGCGACGTCCGCCGGCCGCGAGACGGAGAGGAGCGCGAGCGCGGCACGTGGCCCGACGCCCGAGACGCCGATGATCAGCTCGAACAGTGCCAGCTCCTCGCGGGTCTCGAAGCCGAACAGGAACTGCCCGTCCTCGCGCACCACCTGGTGCGTGTGGAGCAGCGCCTCATCCCCGGCCGGATGCCGGGGCACGAAGACCTTGTAGCCGACGCCGGCGGTCTCGACGACGACGTGGTCGGGGCCGCGGGCCAGGATCTTCCCGCGGACCGACGCGATCAAGAGGACGCGAGCGCGACCGCGGCGCTGAACCGCGCGCGCTGGACGTGGGCGAGCGCGATCGCGACCGCGTCGGCGACGTTGTCCTGGGTGATCGGCTCGTCGAGCGCGAGCACGAGCGTGAGCATCCGCTGGACCTGCTGCTTGTCGGCGCCGCCCGTGCCCGTCACCGAGAGCTTCACCTCCTGCGGCGTGTACTCGGCGACGGTGAGGCCGGCACGGGCCGCGCAGAGCATCGCGACCCCGCGGGCCTCGGCGACGCGCATCGCGGTCCTCGCGTTCTTGTTGAAGTACAGACGCTCGAGGGCCAGCGCGGTCGGCACATGGCGCGAGATGAGCGTGTCGAGCGAGTTCGCGATCGCCAGCAGCCGGTCGGCCGCAGATGCGGACGCGAGCACGGGTACCTGGCCGCAGTCGATGATGGTCGGGGGATCGGTCGCGGCGTCCAGCAACGCGTAGCCCATGCCGGTCGTCCCGGGGTCGATGCCCAGGATGACGCTAGGCGGTCTCGAGGACTTCCTCCGGCACGTCGAAGTTCGCGTGCACCTTCTGGACGTCGTCCAGATCCTCGAGCGCCTCGACCAGGCCGATGACCTTCTTCGCCTGGTCGCCCTCGAGGCGCACCGTGTTCGACGGCCGCATGGAGACCTCGGCCTCGACGATCTTCAGCTTCTGCGCTTCGAGCGCCTTCTTGACCGCCTCGAACCGGTTCGGTGCCGTGTACACGGTCACGAGGCTGCCGTCGCGCTCGACGTCCTCGGCCCCGGCGTCGATGGCCAGCAGCTCGATCTCGTCCGGGTCGCGCTTCCCGGCCTCGATCTCGACAATGCCCTTCTGCTCGAACAGCCACTGCACGGAGCCGGATTCGCCGAGCTTTCCGTTGTGGCGGGTGAACGCCGCGCGGACCTCGGCCGCCGTGCGGTTCCGGCTGTCGGTGGCGGCCTCGACCATGATCGAGACGCCGCCCGGCCCGTAGCCCTCGTACACGATGCTCTCGACCTGGGCCCCGTC
>DATCQC010000008.1:0-20299 GCA_036569685.1 Candidatus Limnocylindria bacterium
AGCGGCGTGCGAAGCTCGTGGCTCATGTTCGCGAGGAAGCTTGACTTCGCCTGATTCGCCCGATCGAGCTGAGTGTTCGCGACCGCCAGCTCCCGCCGCCGGCGCGCCACCTGGCTCGCGGCGCGCGCGAGCAGGAGGCCCCCGATGAGCAGCACGGCGACGAGGATGATCCGGCTCGCCAGCAGCTGGCCAAGGGCCTGGTCCAACTCGGGTTGCCCAGGGGCGCTCACGGCGACGACGCGCCAGCCAAGCTGCCGGACCGGCGCGCTCGCCAGCAACCGCTGTGCGCCGGTCAGGGGGTCGGCACCGATCATCGCAACGTCGCCGCCGGCGGCCAGCGGCGCCAGCGACGTGCCGGCCGCGATGTCCTGCTGAGCGGCCGGCCCCGTGGCGTGCCAGATCAAGCGGCCTCTGGAATCGACGAGGTAGAGATCATCGATCCCTCCTTCGAGCGGCGCGAGCAGTGCCGTTTGGAGGTCGAGCTCGGCCGCAAGCACGTACGTCGGCTGACGTACCTCCGGAAGAACGTCGAAGGCAGCGACATCGAGGACCGCGTGCCCGTCCGTGTCGTAGCGCGTCACGCCGAAGTTCCCGATCGCGGCATTCGTCTCCGTGAAGAGCGATATCGCGTGAGCGGGGTGGATCGTGCCGAGCAGCGCCGGGTCGGCTGGACTCACACCGCGGACCGTGCCGACCAGATCGAGCGCCGCGAGCTGCCGCACGTCCGTCCCGAGCGCGAGGCGGAAATCTCGCAGCAGCCGCTGCAGCATGTCCAGCGAGGCACCGGATGACGGTTGGCTCATCGCCCGGACGAGCTCGGCGTTCGGAGCCACCGCCCGAAGGCCGGTCAGGAGGCCTCGCGCGCGCGCGTCGACGATGTCTGCGGCACGCTGGGCCGCGCGTGTGTCGGCCCCGAGGCTCTGTTGCTGACTGCGCGCTCGTGTGTCATTCGCAGATAGCTCGCCGAGCACCATGATCGGCAGCGCCGCGAACACCGCTATGAGAACGACGATGCGCCATGGTCGATCGAGCACTGACTCCAGACGCGACGTCATCGCAGCGAGGGTAGAGGATGCCCCTAGGCTTTCCCGAGTGCTCGAGTTCCGCCAGGCTGCGATCGGATCGACGAATCCAGCCAAGGTCGCCGCGGTGCGTGAGGCCCTCGTCATGCTGGCGCCCCGATGCGCCGTCACGTCGGTGGATGTGCCGTCCGGTGTCGGCCACCAGCCGTTCGGCGACACCGCGACGCGATCCGGAGCGCTCGAGCGCGCACGCACGGCGCTCGCGTCGACCGGCGCCGACATCGCGTTCGGCCTGGAGGGCGGCGTCCTGCTCGATGGCCCGCGCGTCTGGCTGCTCTCGTGGGTCGCGGCGATCGACCCGGCCGGACGCGAAGGCTACGCGAGCGGCCTGCGGATGCTCCTGCCGCCCTCGCTGGCCGCGGGACTGCGCGCAGGTGAAGAGCTCGGGACGCTCGTGGATCAGCTGTTCGGCGTGAAGGACAGCAAGACCGCGAGCGGGGCGATCGGGTTGCTCACCGCCGGTGCGGTGTCACGCACCGACGCGTTCGCCGACCTTGTCGCCATGAGCCTCGCCCCGTGGATCCATCCCGACCACTATCGGTAGCGACGGCTCGGCCGGCCGATCGTCCTTGAATGCGCGCGTGTAGAGGCGCCAGTAGAGCGCCTTCGCGGCGATCAGCTCGGGATGCGTGCCGTCCTCGACGATGCGTCCGCGGTCGAGCACGAGGATGCGATCGGCCCGCTCGACGGTCGTGAGTCGGTGCGCGATGACGATCGTGGTGCGGCCGAGCATGAGCCGCGTGAGGGCTTCCTGGACGAGGTACTCGCTCTCGTTGTCGAGCGACGACGTCGCCTCGTCGAGCAGCAGGACCGGCGAGTCACGCAGGAGCGCGCGGGCGATTGCGATCCGCTGCCGTTGGCCGACCGAGAGCTTCACTCCGCGCTCGCCGACGATGGTCTCGTACTGCTCCGGCAGGCGGTCGATGAACTCCGTCGCGTTCGCGGCCTGGGCCGCGGCGAAGAGCTGCGCGTCCGGCGCGTCGAGCCGGCCGTAGCGGATGTTGTCGGCCACCGTCGTCGCGAAGAGGATCGGCTCCTGCGGGACGACGGCGATCTTCTCGCGCACCGACCGGACCGTGAGGTCGCGAAGGTCGTGACCGTCGAGCGTGATGCGTCCATCGGTCGGGTCGTAGAACCGCGCGACGAGGCTCACCAGCGTCGTCTTTCCCGCGCCCGACGGACCGACGAGCGCCGTCGTACGGCCGGCCTCGAACGTCGTGGACACGTCCGTGAGCACGAGCGGACCCTGGGCGTACCGGAACGAGACGTCTTCGAACGCGATGCGCCCATCGGCCGCCGCGAGCACCGTCGCACCTGCGCGGTCGGCGATCTCGGGCGCCGTGTCGAGCAGCGCGAAGATCCGATCGGCGGCGCCGAACGCCTCCTGCACCTGCGTCCACTGGGAGGCGAGCGCGCCCACCGGGCCCGCGACCATGCCCGCGTACAGCAGGAACGCGACGAGCTGGCCGATCGTCGCCTCGCCGCGGATCACCTGATGCCCGCCGTACCAGAGCACGACGATGGACGCGGCCATGCCGAGGAACCCGATGAGCGGGAACAGCGTCGACGACAGCCGCGCGCGCTCGAGGACCTTGGCCAGCGTGACCTGGAGCTTCGCGCGGAAGCGCTCCGACTCGTATTCCTCGCGCGTGAACGCCTGGACGGTGCGGACCTCGGGGATGGCCTCCTGCAACACGCCGACCGCGTCGCCCTGGGCGTCCTGCGCCTCGCGGGAGATCGCGCGGATCCTGCGCCCGAGGAACTGACCGATCAGCCCGATCGGCGGGGCGACCACGAGGGTGAGCAGCGCGAGCCGCCAGTTCATGAGGAAGATCACGACGAGCCCACCGACGAGGGTGAGGACCTGCTGGAGGACGGTGATGATCGTCTGCGTGATGACGCCGTGGACGAGCGTCGCGTCGCTCGTGACGTGCGACATGAGCTCGCCGGTCTTGCGGCGGGTGAAGAACGACAGCGAGAGCGACTGCAGGTGCCGGACGATCTCCATCCGGAGATCGAAGATCACCTTCTCGCCGGTCCAGGTCATGACGTACCCGCGGAGGCCATCGACGGCGGCGCGCACGAGCAGGACCGCGATGAGCCCGAGCGCGAGCTGGTCGAGCAGCGCGGAGTCCTTGAGGCCCAGGTCGAGGACCCGCAGGACCACCTGGGGCCAGACCAGGCCGAGCACCGTGGAGAGGACGAGCAGTGCCGCCGACAGCGCGAGGTTCCTGCGATACGGGCGCACGAAGCGCAGCAGCCGGCGGTACATCGCGATGGACGGCTTCTTCTTCGGCTGGCCGCTGCCGCCCATCATCATGAACGCGTGGGCGCCACCCCCGCCGCCACCGCCGACCCGCATCATCATCTCTTCAGGGTAAGGCTCACTTCCCCATGCCCACGTCGGCGAACAGCCCGCTCTGCGCGTTGACGACCTTCTTCGTCGCGGCCGCGGCCGGCGAGCTCCAGGCGAGCGGGATGCGCGGGATCTCGCGCTGCACGATCTTCGACACCTGCTTGTAGAGCTCGGCCCGCTTCGACTGATCGGGCTCGCTGTGCGCTTTCCGAAGCAAGCCCGCGACCTCCGCATTGATCCAGGCACCCGCCTCGGTGGGCTCATCCGTTCCGGTGCCGATCCCGATCTTCGGGATGAAGAACGCTCCGAGGAGCTCATCCGGATCGAACGTCGCCGCGGAGGCGAGGGCGACCCACATCGGATATCGGTTATCGCGCACGCTCGCCGCGAACGTCACGGGGTCGATGGTGTTCGGGTCGGCGCTGATGCCCGCCGCGGCGAGGTCCGCACCGACGGCCTCGGCGACCTTGCGCATGTCCGGCACCGTGACGCTGCTGTCCTGGACGTACCAGAGCGCGACATCGAGGCTCGGGTGTCCCGAGTCGGCGAGCAGCTTCTTGGCGGCGGCGACGTCGGCCTTCGCGAACTCCGTGACCGAATCGTCGTAGCCGAGCATCGTCGGTGGCGGGAACTGCGTGGCCGCCGTCGCGGTGCCCGTGTAGAGGCGATCGATGAGCCCTCGCGGGTTGAGCGCCTGGGCGATCGCCTGACGGACCCGGAGGTCATCCATCGGCGGGAGCGAGAGGTTCAGCCCGAGGTACAGCACGGTCGTCTCCGGCCGGACGACGAGCTGCAGGCTCGGATCCGTGCGGATGGTGCCGATGTCGCCGAGCGCAAGGTCCTGCACGAAGTCCTCGTTCCCCGCGCGGATCGACGCGAGCCGCGTGCCCGGATCCGGGATCGCACTGAAGCTGAGCCGGTCGAGGTACGGCAGCTTCTGGCCGGATGCGTCGGAGCGCCAGTAGCGGTCGTTCCGCTCGAGAACGAGCGGCTGCGATCCTTCGGGGCCCCTTCCGGTCGGCGTGACCTCGAACGGACCGGTGCCCGACGTCCGCGAAGCCGGCGACACGATCAGGTACGGCGTCGTCGAGAGCGCGCTGAGGAAGGGGCCGTAGGGCACCCGGGTCGTGACCACGACCGTGCGCGGATCGGTCGCCTCGGCCTTCTCGATGAGCGGATCGTTCGCCCGCCCAAGGCTCCCGGCGACCGCGGCCGCGTCGACGGCCGTCCCGTCGTGGAACGTGACCCCGTCGCGAAGCGTGAAGGTCCACGCCCGTCCATCCGCGCCGACGAGCCACTTCGTGGCGAGGGCCGGCACCGCGCCGTTCGGGCCACGGGCCACGAGCCCCTCGAAGATCTGCGCCGCGACGAGCGGGTTCGCGTCCGCGAACTGCGGATCGAGGGGGCCGATGGCCGCCGACAGCGCGACGCGGAGCGTGCCGCCGAGCGGCGTCTTCGCGCTCGGCGACGGCGTCGTCGTGGCCGGCGCGCCCGACGGCAACACGACCGCCGATGGGCTCGGTGTCGAGGCCGGTGGCGTCGCCTGGCACGCCGCGAGAACGATCGCCAGCGCGGCCATGAGCGAAAGCGGTCTCACCGCTTAGTGATACCACCCACGCGCGGGCGCTACGGGTGCCTGCTACGCACCCGGGAAGTGACAGGCCGCCCAGTGCCGCGGGGCATGCTCGATGAACTCCGGGTCGACCTCGCTGCAGATCTCCTGCGCCTTCCAGCACCGGGTGTGGAAGCGACAGCCGGTCGGCGGGTTGACCGGGGATGGGACGTCGCCGGTGAGGATGATCCGCTTGCGCTTCACCTCGACGGTCGGGTCCGGGATCGGCACCGCGGAAAGCAGCGCCTGCGAGTACGGGTGGAGCGGGCGCTCGTAGAGGTCGATGCGGTCCGCGAGCTCGACGATCTTGCCGAGGTACATGACCGCGACGCGGTCGCTGATGTGCCGAACGACCGAGAGGTCGTGGGCGATGAAGAGATACGTGAGCTTGAACTTGTCCTGCAGCTCCTCGAGGAGGTTGATGACCTGCGCCTGGATGGACACATCGAGGGCCGAGATCGGCTCGTCGGCCACGATGAACTCAGGCTCGACCGCGAGAGCGCGAGCGACCCCGATGCGCTGGCGCTGGCCGCCGGAGAACTCGTGCGGATAGCGGTTGGTGAAGTACGGGTTCAGGCCGACGATCTTGAGGAGCTCCTGGACGCGCTCCGTCTTGGCCTTGCCGGATGCGAGGTTATGCACCTCGAGCGGCTCGCCGATGATGTTGCCGACGGTCATCCGCGGGTTCAGCGACGCGTACGGGTCCTGGAAGATCATCTGCATCCGGCGGCGCATCTTGCGCATCTGCTCGCCGCCGAGCGTCGTGAGCTCGGTCCCGTCGAACGTGACGCTCCCCGATGTCGGCTTGTACAGCTGGAGGATCGCGCGACCGGTCGTGGACTTGCCGCAACCAGACTCGCCGACGAGGCCGAGGGTCTCGCCCTTCTCGACGAAGAAGTCGATCCCGTCCACCGCGCGGACCGCGCCGACCTGCCGCTGGAAGATGATCCCCTGGGTGAGCGGGAAGTGCATCTTGAGCGCCTTCACGTCGAGCAGGTTCTTGCCGCTGTCGAACGTCGCCGTCGACCGGCTGCGCTGGATGAACTGGTCCTGCTGAACGGCCATCGTCTTCCCCCTACGCGCTCGGCGGCGGCGGCATCTCGCCGCTCGCTTCGACGCGCTTGACCTCGGGCGGCAGGTCGGCGACCTCCGCCTTGATCGCCTCGAGCTCGGCGACGCTGCCCACGTCCCGGCGCCAGTCGGTGTTGGCGAGCCAGCCGCCCTCCTGGGTCCCGAAGCAGCGGGCCTCGTGGTCGGGCTTCGCGTTCGGGATGTGTTTCAGCTCGGGGACCTGCTGCGAGCAGACCTCGTGGCGATACTGGCAGCGCGGCTCGAACCGACAGCCCGGCGGCGGCGCGATGAGGTCCGGCGGCAGGCCCTCGATGGGCAGCAGCTTCGCCTTGCGCGACTCGTCGAGGCGCGGGATCGACCGGAGCAGGCCCCACGTGTACGGCATCTTCGGGTTCGCGAAGAGCTCCGCGGTGTCGGCCTTCTCGACGATCTGGCCGCCGTACATGACGTGGATGCGCTGGGTCATCCCCGCGACCACACCGAGGTCGTGCGTGATGAGGATGAACGCGGTCCGGAACTCGCGGGCGAGGTTCTTCAGCAGATCGAGGATCTGCGCCTGGATCGTCACGTCGAGCGCGGTCGTGGGCTCGTCGGCGAGGATGAGCTTCGGGTTGCACGACAGGGCCATCGCGATCATGACGCGCTGGCGCATGCCGCCGGAGAACTGGTGCGGGTAGTCGTCGGCGCGCTTCTTCGCGCTCGGGATGTTCACGAGCTCGAGGAGCTCGATCGTCCGTTTCTTCGCCTCGGCCTTGTCCATCTTCAGGTGGAGCTCGAGGGCTTCGGAGATCTGGCGGCTGATCGTGAGGACCGGGTTCAGGCTCGTCATCGGGTCCTGGAAGATCATCGCGATGTTGTTGCCGCGGATGGCACGGACGTCGTCGTCGTCCATCTTCAGGATGTCCTGCCCGTCGAACATGATCGAGCCCGCGACGATCTTGCCCGGCGGCTGCGGGATGAGGCGCATGAGCGAGAGCGCGGTGACCGACTTGCCACAGCCCGACTCGCCCACGATGCCGAGCGTTTCGCCGGCCGCGAGCTCGAACGACACTCCGTCGACGGCGTGCACGACGCCATCGCGCGTGAAGAACTGCGTTTTGAGGTCCTTGACCTCGAGCAGCTCAGGCACGGGGGCTCCCCTTCCCTACCGTCACCACGGCTTCAATGAGACGCGGAGTCTACGCAACGTCGGCTAGATCTTCATCCGGGGGTCGAGGGCGTCACGGAGGCCGTCCCCGAGGAACGTGAACGCGAGCATGACGACCGAGATGCAGACCGCCGGCAGCAGCACCGGCCACGGGCTCTGCGAGAACACCGCGAAGCCCTCGTTGATCATGACGCCCCAGGTCGCCGTCGGCGGCCGGATCCCGATCCCGAGGAACGAGAGGACCGACTCGGCGAGCATCGCGCCCGGGATCGCGAACGCGAGCGACACGATGACCGGGGCGAGGGCGTTCGGGAAGAGATGCCGGAACAGGATCCGCTTCGTCGGGACGCCGGTGGCCCGCGCGGCTTCGATGAACTCCTTTTCCTTGAGCGAGAGGACCTGGCCGCGCACCAGACGCGCGAGGCCGACCCAGCCCACGACCGCCAGGGCCACGAAGATGAGAACGAGCCCACCCATGATGTCGCCCAGCCATGTGCTCCGCAGGGTGGCCATGATGATGATCACGAACAGCAGGTCAGGGAACGCGTAGACGATGTCGGTGAACCGCATCAGGAGGTTGTCGATCCAGCCACCGACGTAGCCCGCGAACAGACCCAACGACACGCCGATCGAAAAGATGATCGCCGTCGGCACCAGACCGACGATCAGCGAGATCCGAGTGGACCAGATGAGCCGGCTCAGGATGTCCCGGCCGAGCTCATCGCTTCCGAGCAGGAAGCGCGAGTTGTGGTAGATCGAGCTGACCCAGAACGGGTCCATGTTGTTCGCCTTCGTATCCTGCAGCGTCGGGTCGTACGGGGCGATCATCGGCGCGAAGATCGCGCAGACCGCCGTCAACGCGATGATGCCGATGCCGAGCATTCGCCGCCTTGTTCCGCCGCAGCCGCCACCACGCGTCCTGCCACAGCGATCGCTGCTTGCGCGCAAGGAGGTTCGCCTCGATGGAGCGCTGCTGCGCGGCGCTGGTCGTGATCGTGGCCATCTACTTACCCACCTTGATCCGCGGATCGAGGATCCCGTACACGATGTCGACGGTGATGTTCGCGACCATGATGAGGAACGCGTAGAGCAAGGTCGTCGCCATGATCACCGGGTAGTCGCGTCCGAGGATGCTCGTGACGTAGAGCCGTCCGATGCCCGGGACGCTGAACAGCTGCTCGATGACGAACGTGCCGGTGATGAGGCCGGCCGTGACCGGTCCGACGATCGTCGCGACCGGGATCATCGCGTTCTTCATCACGTGGCTGACGATGACGACCTGCTCGCGCAGGCCCTTGCTCCGGGCGGTCCGCACGTAGTCCTGCCGGATCGCCTCGAGCATGCTGGCCCGCGTGATGCGCGTGAGCACCGCGGCCGGGCCGAGGGCCAGGATGACCGTCGGCAGGATCATGTGCTTGACATCACCCCAGCCGATGATCGGCAACATCCTTAGGTTCACGGCGAAGATGTAGATGGCGAAGATCGCGATGACGAACGACGGGATGGTGTAGCCGACCGTCGCGAAGAACAGACTTCCGTAGTCGACGACCGTGTTCTGCTTCAGAGCGCTGATGACGCCGAGCGGGAGCGCGATGGCGAGCGACAGGAGCAGCGCCTGCACGCCGAGCTGCGCGGACACCGGGAAACCCTGGCCGATGATGTCCGTCACCGCGCGGTCGTGGACGAGGCTTGGTCCGAAGTCGAGCCGGATCGCGTTTCCGAGGAACAGCACGAACTGCTCGGGCATCGGCTTGTCGATGCCATACAGGCGGTCGAGCCGGTCGATCGCGGCCTGCGGCAGCGGCCGATTCTCGTTCTTCTCGAACGGGGAGCCGGGCGCCGAGTGAGCGAGGACGAACGTGATGAGTGCGACGAAGAACATGGTCGGGATGATCAGGAGGAGCCTGCGGATCGTGTACTGGAGCATCTCTGGCTGCTCGCGCCTCCCGCCGAAAGTGGGTCGCCTCGTCGCGAGTGTATACCGGAGCACAGTCCGTACGGTTCGCGCTCAGCTCAGGTTTTCGTCGCCATCGGACCCGTCGGAACGTCGCCGGGCCGGCCTTGCGGTCGGCCCGGCGTTGGACGTCTTCGCTGACTCGCGAGGGTTACTGCTTCGCTGACACCGAGATGTTCGTCATGTCCATGATCCCGATCTCGAAGTCGAGTGCCGTGTCGGTGACACCGTGCACGTACGGCTTCAAGAGGTACTTGGTCGCGGAGTAGTAGAGGAAGGCCACCGGAGCGTCGCTCGTGAGGATCTTCTGCGCCTGCAGGTAGAGATCGTCACGCTTCTTCGCGTCCGGCTCCTTGTCCGCCTGGGTCACGAGCGTGTCGTACTGCGTGTTCTTCCAGCCGACGTGGCTGACGGTCGAGCTCGACTCGAACACCGTCGTGAGCCAGTCCTGCTGGTCCGGGTAGTCCGCGCACCAGCCGAGGAGGAACAGGGCCGGGGTCGTCTCGGCCTTCTTCACGAGCTGGGTGTAGGTCGTGCGGTCGACCGGGTCGAGGGTCACGTCGATCCCGAGGTTCGTCTTCCACTGCTGCTGGGCCCACTCGACGCGGGTCTTCGCGGCCGCGGATGACGAGTACGTGAACTTGATGCCGGTCAGGTCAGGCTTGCCCGCGAAGCTGGACGATGCGAGGAGTGCCTTCGCGGCGGTGGCGTCGAACTTCTGGGTGTGGTCAGAGGCGTCGTAGCCGGGGAGTCCCGGCGGCATGAACGACTCAGCGGCGACACCGATCTTCTGGACGTCGGTGATGTACGCCGCGCGGTCGAATGACGTGGCGAAGGCCAGACGGACCTTCGGATCGGTGAACGGGGCTTTGACGGTGTTGAAACCGTAGTAGAAGGTGCAGGAGCCCGGGACGTCCCGGACCTGCTTCGTGAGGTCGGCATCGCCCGCGACGGTGCGCAGCTGCTCAGCAGCCACACCGACCGCGTCGAGCTCGTTGTTCCGGTACGCGGCGAAGGCGACAGCGCCCTCGTTGATCATGACCTTCTTCCAGGTCTTGAGCTTGGCCGGCGTCCGGTAGTTGTCATTGCGCTCGTAGGTCATGGATTCGTTGTGCTTCCACTCGGTGAGCTTGAATGGGCCGTTGCCGACGAACGTCGCCGGCTCGGTCCACTTGTCGCCACCCTTGGCAACGTCAGACGCGCGCGCGGGAACGCCGACCCACAGCGCCGCGATCGCGTTGAAGTACGGTGCCGGGTCGGTCAGCTTGAACGTAATGTCGTTGCCGCTGGTCGTGATGCCGAGCTTGGCCTGCGCGGCCGCGAGCTCGGCCGGCGTCGCCTTCTTCGGGTCCATGTTCGAGTAGTCGGAGCACCCGACGATGATGTAGCCGGTGAAGGCGTAGTCGCCTGCGACGTTCGGGTCGCAGAGGCGGGTGAACCCGTACTGGAAGTCCTTGGTGGTGAGGGCCGAGCCGTCCGAGTACTTCAGGCCATCACGCAGCGTGTAGGTGTAGGTCAGCCCATCGGATGAGACCTTGGGCTGGTCCTTCGCCGCGCCCGGGATCGGCTTGAGCGTCTTCGGGTCGAACGCCATGAGCGCCTCGAAGACCATCATGGTCTGGGCGACCTCGTTGACGAACGATTCCTTCTGTGGGTCGATCGTGTCCGGCTCGCCACCCGTGTTGGTATTCAGCACACCATTCGGGTCGATCGCCGCATTGCTCGCGGTGTTGCCCCCTTGATTGCCGGCCTGGCACGCCGTCACGATCATCGAGACCGCGACGAGCATCACCAGGATCGACCAGAGGCCTGAACGGCGCTGGATCATTCGCTCCCTCCAATTGTTGTTGCCCGCGACGCGTGTAGGTGCTGACGACGGACGCGGGGTTTGTGCGACCGATCCGGGTCACCCGACCCGGCTGAAGCCGGACCCCTCCGCCTCCTTCGCTGGCCCACACGCGCGCGACCGGTGCTGAAAGCGGCCCGATGCGTGGGACCGTGTCATTGTGTGGTCGCCCGGCGCGCAGCGTCAATTACGCGACAGTCGACCCGGTCGCTTCCTGTACCCGGGGTGTCCGCAAGTGGTTCAGGTCGCCTAATGGACGGTGAACCGCCAATCGCGGGCGTTCCAGGTCAGCGGAGCCCCGGCGGAGGCCGGATCGACGCCCGCGAGGGCCCGCGGCGCCACGTCGACCTGGAGCCGCTGGTAGAGCGGAAGGGCCGGGCGGGCGTCGTCCCAGGCCACCTGGAGCTCGGCGTAGAGGAGCCGCTTGTCGCTCCGGTCCGGCCCGGCCGCGGCCGCGCTGGCGAGGGTGTCGAACCAGGGCCCCGAGATGCCGCGGTACCGGTCGGTCGCCTGCTGGGGATCGCTCGTGGCCTCGGGCTCGATGGCGAGATCGAAAGCGCCGCTGGCGAGCGCGGCTGCGGCTGCCTCGGGCGCCGCTTCGCGAACGTCGGCGGCGATGCCGATCGTCGCGAGGTCGCCCGCGACGAGCCGGGCGGCGTCGCCGCGGGCGACCGACCCGGCCGGCACGAGGATCGTGACCGTGAACCGATCACTTCCGTGCTCGAGGATGCCGAACGTCCCACGGGTGTACCCGGCGGCACGGAGCAGCGCCTGCGCGCGGTCGCGGTCGACCGGAGGGAGGTCGCCCGCGTCCGACGCCGCCCACCCGGGCGCGACAAGATACGTACGCGGCACGATCGCCCGGCCTTCGAAGAGGCTGGCGCTCAGCTTGCGGCGGTCGACGGCGAGCTCGACCGCCTCGCGGAGCACCGGATCGGCGAACCGCGGCCCGTACCGGAGCACCTCGATCGACTCCGCCTGCTTGTAGAAGGTCTGCAGGGTCGTGCCATCCG
This sequence comes from Candidatus Limnocylindria bacterium, assembly GCA_036569685.1. Lineage (GTDB taxonomy): Bacteria > Chloroflexota > Limnocylindria > P2-11E > P2-11E > UBA4735. Next base: position 12,082 of record DATCQC010000008.1, read on the forward strand.
CGAAGCGATCGAGGGTGCCCGCAAGATCCGCCTCGAGTCCGGGCGACGGCACGACGTCGACGTCGCCTCGTCGGAGCGCGTCGAGGAGGGAAGACCGATCGGCGAAGAACCGGATCTCGAGCCGCCCGAGCGCGGGCGCCCCGAGGGCGTAGCCCTTGAACGCCGACAGCGTGATGCCGATGCCGGGCAGCCATGCCGCCACCGCGAACGGGCCGGCGTGCACCGGCTCGCGCGCGTACCTGGCACGCTGCGCGGCGGTGGCGTTCCCGAGCAGATGCTCGGGCAGCACGCGCGCGGCCAGGGCGTACGCATCCCACCGCTCGTTCGCGCGGTACGTGAACCGGACGATCCGATCGGTCACGACGTCGACGCGCTCGACTCGGTCAGCGGTCCAGCGCGCGTCGGTCCCGAGTGGCTCGGTCCGGTCACTCTCCCAGGCGAACCGGACGTCCGCCGCGGTGAGCGGCGCGCCGTCCTGCCAGATCAGATCGGGGCGCAGCTCGAACGTCGCGACGAGCCGCCCATCCGGTGCCTGCGGATCGTCGGTCACGATGACGAGCCCGCCGTTCTCGAGGGTCGGCACGCTCACGGCGAGGCGCGGCACCAGATCGTCGTGGGCGTCGCGGCGCACGAGCTGTTCGGTGACGGCGGCGGCGATGATCCGGGCATTCGGGTCGTCCGCGAAGACGGACGCCGGCTCACCGACGAGACCGATGACGACGTCGCGCCGGACCGGCTGCGGCGCGGCACAGCCCTGCAGGATGACGACGGCGCAGATGAACAGGAGGACAAGGGACCGCGAACGCACGCGGCGAAGGCTAGGGTCTGCCGGCGAACGGCTCCGAATCGCGGACGCTCTGCGTCGGCGTGACCGGCTCGACCCGTCGCGCGGTCGCGGCATTCGCGGCCATGTCCCCCGCGGTGGTCCGGTAGTCGGTCGCGAGCGAGCTCATCGGGCGCTGCAGCGCGTTTCGGCCGTTGAGCATCCACTCGCCGGCGGTCACGGCGTCACGCGAGACATCCGGCACCGGCGGAGCGGTCTGCACGGACGCGACGGAGCCGGCGAAGAGGAACGCGGAGATGGCGGCAGCGACGGTGAGCTCCGACGCTCGCGCGAGCAGGGCGAGGCGGCCGATCCTGCGCGGCTCGGACGGGGTCCAGCGGACCGCCGCGCGGACCCGGGCCGGACCGATGTTCGCGCTGCGGCCGCGCAACGGCGCGAAGGCGTCGTCGAGCGCGGCATCCAGCCGCAGCCGCTGGTCCAGCGGGAGAGGCGCCGGACCGAAGAGCTTCATCGAGCCTGACCGTGCATCTGTTCTTCCGTAGCCGCGAGGAGGTCGGCGGGTTCGAAATCCAGACCGGGGTGTGCCGAAAGTTGCACTCGGAGCTTCCGCAGGGCGTAGTGCAGGCGGGACTTCACGGTGCCGACCGGGACCTCGACGATCTCCGCGATCTCGGCGAGGTTGAGTCCGTTCAGGTAGTGCAGGACGACGACGACCTTGTGCTTCGGACCGAGCGTGTCGACGCACTCGAGCACGACCCGGCGGCGTTCGGTCCGCTCGGCGGCCTCGCTCGGCGACTCGCCCTCGGCGGCGAGGTCGCCGGTGCCGTCGTCGAGGGAGCTGAACGTGACGCCCTTGCGCGGGCGGTGGTTGTACGAGAGGTTGACCGCGACGCGGTACAGCCACGGGCGGAGCGAGTCATCCGGCTCGAGGCGCTCGATCGCGCGGTGGGCCCGCGCGAAGGTGTCGACGACGATCTCCTCGGCCGCTGACGGATCCTTCGTGATGGCCATGCCGAGCCGGTAGATGCCGTCGCGGTAGCGGTAGAAGAGGTTGTCGAACGCGAGGATCTCGCCGGCCCGCGCGGCGTGGACGAGCTCGCGATCCCCGCGGGGCTCGGTCTCGAAGCCGTCGCCGTTCGACCGGGGCTGCCGGGTCACGGCAGGTAGCGTCGGATCGCCCTCTGCGGCGACGCCAGGGTGAGCGCTCCGAGCTGGACCCGCTGGCCCGACTGCGGCGCATGGATGAACGTGCGCTCGCCCGTCGCGATCGCGGTGTGCGTCACGCGGTCCGTCCCGAAGAAGAAGAGGTCACCTGGACGTGCGACATCCACTGTCCTGCCTCCCAGCGCCTGCTGGTCCGCATCGCGGTCCAGCCCCACACCATTCAAAAAGTACACCCGCTGCGTGAGCCCGGAGCAGTCGATCCCGTGCGCGCTCGTGCCGCCCCAGAGGTATGGGACGCCGAGGAACGACTCCGCTGTCGCGACGAGATCCGCCGGCGTCGGATAGCGCTGCGGGAGCCCCATGGCATCGACGGTGTCCCGGTCGCGGACATACCGGTCGTGCCCGATCTGCCGCCAGTCGCCGTCCCGCTCGAGCGTCAGGACGCGCGCCCCTGCGGGGAGCTGATCGACGACCTCCGCGTCGGGTGACGCCGAGGCGTGGACCCGCGCGAGCGGGATGCCGACGATCACGAGCTGCGGCGTGCGGTAGTCGGTGAGGTGCGCCGTGCGGATCCACCCGAAGTAGAGATCGGGACCTTGGACGAAGGTCCAGTCGCCGTGGTCGGCAAGACGCGTCATCCGCTCGCCGGCCTGCGCCTCGTCGACGAGCTCGGCGGCGTCGTCGGGCTCGGCGCGGAGCGGCACGACGCCGCGATTCACCAGGCCGTGCGGCGGCCAGACCATCGCGACGCGCGTGGCCGGCGCGACGGTCATGCCGGCCGGTAGCGGAGCACGGGCTTGCGCGCGGCCGCGACCTCATCGAGCCGGCGGAGCGGCGCCTTCACCGGCGCGTCGTGGACGCTCTTCGGGTCGGTCTCGATCCGCTTCGCGATCCGGAGCAGTGCGTCGGCGAACGCATCGAGCGTCTCCTTCGGCTCGGTCTCGGTCGGCTCGATCATGAGCGCCTCGGGCACGATGAGCGGGAAGTACACCGTCGGCGGGTGGAAGCCCTCGTCGATGAGGGCCTTCGCGATGTCGAGGCCGTTCGCGCCCTGCCGCTTCTGCCTCGCCGCCGTGAGGACGAACTCGTGCATCGGCGAGCGCTCGTACGCGATGTCGTAGCCCTCGCGGACCAGCGCGAGCAGGTAGTTGGCGGCGAGGATCGCGTCCCGGCCGGTCTCCACGAGACCCTCCTCACCAAGTGTGCGGATGTACGTGTACGCGCGCACGAGCACGCCGAAGTTCCCGACGAACGACCGGACCCGGCCAATGCTCTTCGGGTGCTCCGTCGCGGTCTCGCGGCGGTACATCCCGCCGGCGTCCTTGATCACGCGCGGCACGGGCAGGAACGGCTCGAGGTGCTGCTTCACGCAGAGCGGCCCGGCACCCGGCCCGCCCGCGCCGTGCGGGGTCGAGAACGTCTTGTGCACGTTGATGTGGACGCAGTCGAAGCCCAGATCGCCGGGCCGCGCGACGCCGAGGAGCGCGTTCATGTTCGCGCCGTCGCCGTAGACGAGGCCGCCGGCCGCGTGGACGGCGGCGCACACCTCGCGCACGCGCTCCTCGAACAGCCCGAGGGTGTTCGGGTTCGTGAGCATGAACCCGACGACATCGTCGCCGAGCGCGGCCTTCAGCGCGTCGAGATCGACGTTGCCGCGCGCGTCGCTCTTCACCGTCGTCACGTCGAAGCCGCACATCGCCGCGGACGCGGGGTTCGTGCCGTGCGCGGAATCGGGGACGATCACGCGGCGGCGCTTCGTATCGCCGCGCGATGCGTGGTACGCCTTGAACATGAGGATCGCCGTGAACTCCGCGTGCGCGCCCGCGGCCGGCTGGAGCGTGACCTCATCCATGCCGCTGATCCCGGCGAGCAGCTCCTGGAGCTCGTAGAGCAGCCGCAATGCGCCCTGCACGGTCTCGTCGGGCTGGTGCGGATGGATGTCCGCGAACCCCGGCAGCGAGGCCGCGCGGTCGTTGATCTTCGGGTTGTACTTCATCGTGCACGAGCCGAGCGGGTACATGCCCGCGTCCACCGAGTAGTTGAGCTGCGCGAGGTGCGTGTAGTGCCGCACGACCTGCGGCTCGGTGAGCTCGGGTAGCGGGAGCGGAACGGACCGCGTGAACGCGGCCGGGATGAGCGCGTCCGCCTCATCGCCGCCCCGCACGTGGCGCCCCGAGCGGCCGGGCTGCTGCAGCTCGAACAGGAGCGGCTCCAGGGCCGGCATCTCGGTCTTCGTACCGGTCTCGAACCGCACGCGGCCGCTCATCGCGCGGCCACCGGCCGGCGTGCGGTCGTGCGCTCGACCGCGCCGACGAGCGCGTCGATGTCCGGCTCCGTCGTGAGCTCGGTGCACTGGATGGTCACGCCGTCGCCGCAGCCGGTGTAATGCCGTCCGATCCCCTCGCCGACCTGGATCCCGTCCGCCAGCAGCGCCGCCCGCAGCTCGCCGCCGAGCGGCGTGCGCAGCGCGAACCGGTCGAAGAACGGCGCGCCGGTCCCGATCCGCACACCGGGCAGCGTCGCGAGGCGATCGGCCAGCGTGTGCGCGCGCGCGACACCGATCCGCGCCGCCGCGCGCAGGGACCGCGGGCCCATGAGCGAGAGGTAGACGGACGCGGTGATCGCCGCGATCGCCTCGTTCGTGCAGATGTTCGACGTCGCCTTCTCGCGGCGGATGTGCTGCTCGCGGGTCTGGAGCGTGTTGACGAAGCCGCGCGTGCCGTTCACGTCGACCGTCTGCCCGACGATCCGACCCGGCATCTGGCGCACGAGCGCGTCGCGGCAGGCGATGATCCCGAGGTGCGGCCCGCCGAACGACAGCGGGATGCCGAGGGGCTGGCCCTCGCCGACCGCGATGTCCACACCGAGCGCGCCGGGTGGGTCGAGGAGCGCGTTCGCGTGCGGCTCCGTCACCTGGACGCAAAGACCGCCGGACAGGTGGGCCGCATCGGCGATCGCGCGCACGTCCACGAGGGTCCCGAACGCGTCGGGGTGCTGGACGATGAGACATGCGGCTCCGGCGGCGTTGGCCGCAAGATCTCCGGTCGGCACCTCGACGATCTCGAGCTCGGGCCCCTTCGCGTAGGTCGCGAGCGTCTGGCGGAACTGCGAGAACACCTCGTTCGCCACGACGACGCGCTTGCGGCCGGTGAGGCGCACGGCCATGAGCGCGGCCTCGGCGACCGCCGTGGACCCGTCGTACATCGACGAGTTGACGACGTCCATCGCGAGGAGCTCGGACATGAGCGACTGGTACTCCCAGATCGCCTGCAGGGTGCCCTGGCTCACCTCGGGCTGGTACGGCGTGTACGCGGTGAGGAACTCGCCGCGCAGCGCGAGCACCGGAACGGCGGCCGGGATGTAGCGGCGCTGCACCGGGCCGCCGATGAAGAACGGGCCCGCGCCGGCGGTGCGGTCGAGCGCCGCGAGCCGTTCCATGTGGACCTGGATCTCGGCCTCGGAGAGGCCCGCGGGCACCCCCATCGCCGGGCCGCGCGCGTCCGCCGGGACCGCGGCGAGCAGCTCGTCGACGCTCGTGATGCCGATCCGCGCGAGCATCGCCGCGCGGTCCGCGTCGGTGTGCGGCGAGTAGGGGTTCTGCCCCACCTGCCCTATCTCGCGGCTGCGCCGCGAGACGCGCTCACGGCTGGTGGAATTCGCTCCTCACGGCAAAGCCGCTCGTCGCTCACCCCTAGTCCCCCGCTGCGGCGGCGCTCTCGCCGATGTGCGAGCGGTAGTCGGCGGGAGAAAGGAGCGCGCCGAGCTCGCCCTTGTCGGCGAGCCGGACCTTGATCATCCAGCCGTCACCGTAGGGCTGCAGGTTGACGAGCTCGGGGCTCTCGATGACCTTCACGTTGCGCTCGAGGACCTCGCCGGAGATCGGGGCGTAGACGTCGCTCGCAGCCTTCACCGACTCGACGACACCGAGCGACGAGTGCTGCCGGACGCGGGCGCCCTTCTCAGGGAGCTCCACGAACACGACGTCGCCGAGCTGCTCCTGCGCGAAGGCGGTGATCCCGACGGTGGCCGTCTCGCCGTCCACGCGGACCCACTCGTGCTCCTTCGAGTACTTCAGATCGTCGGGGACACTGCTCACTTAGCCACTCCTCCGATAAAAGGGGACCTTCACGACTTTAGCGGGGATGTCCTTGTCGCGGATGCGGACCGCGAGATCGGTGCCGACCTTCGCGAGCTCGGCCGGAACGTACGCCAGGGCGATGTTCTTCTGCACGGTGGGACCGAACGTGCCGCTCGTCACCTGGCCGACGACCGTCCCGTCCTTCACGACGGAATGGCCGTGGCGCGCGACACCGCCGCTCACCTCCAGCCCGGCGATCCGCCGCTTCGGGCCGCGCTCCTTCGCCGCGGCGATCGCGTCGCGCCCGAGGAACGGCTTGTCGAGCTTGGTCGTCCAGCCGAGGCCAGCCTCGATCGGGTCGGTCGTCTCGTCGATGTCGTTCCCGTAGAGCGAGAACCGCGCCTCGAGTCGCAGCGTGTCGCGCGCGCCCAGACCGATGGGGATGAGCCCCGTCGATTCGCCGGCCGCGAGCAGCCGCGACCAGACCTGCGGAGCGCGGTCGTTGTCGACGAACACCTCGAAGCCGTCCTCGCCGGTGTATCCGGTACGCGCGACGATGGCCCGCGAGCCAGCAACGCGCGCTCGGGTGACGCCGAACGGGGGCAGGCCCTCGATCGACCGCTCACGTTCTTCGAGGTCGGTGACCGACGAGAGGATCGTCGCGGCGCGCGGTCCCTGGATGGCGATGAGGGCGGTCTCGGCGGACCGGTCGTCGAGCCCGACACCCTTCGGCAGGTGCGTCTGGATGTGGGCATGGTCCTTCGCGATGTTCGCCGCGTTCACGACCATGAGGTACTCGTCGTCCGCGAGCCGGTAGACGATGACGTCGTCGACGATCGTGCCGCGCTCGTTGGTCAGGAGGCCGTAGCGCGCCTGGCCGACGGCGAGTCCCGCGATGTCGCTCGAGACGAGACCGTCGATCGCGGCGCCCGCGCCGTCGCCGGCGAAGAAGAACTCACCCATGTGCGAGAGATCGAATAGCCCGGCGTTCGTGCGCACGGCGCGGTGCTCGGCCACGATGCCGGTCGGGTACTGGATCGGCATCAGGTAGCCCGCGAACTCGACCATCTTCCCGCCCGCGCGGACGTGCTCGTCGAACAGCGGCGTGCGCTGGAGCTCGGTCACGATGGCTCCCCGAGCGCGCGATCCAGCACGGCGCGGTAGGTGTCGAACGTGAGCATCCGGCGCGCATCGGCGATCGCGACCCACCGGACCTCGTCGTACTCCGCGTCGTGGAGCGAGGGATCGCCGCCGATCGCCTCCATGAGGAAGAAATGGACGACCTTGTGGATGCGCTCGCCGCCGGCGACGAAGCTGTACGTCATCTCGCCCAGCGGCCGAACGATCCGCACGTCGAGGCCGGTCTCCTCGCGCACCTCGCGGAGCGCCGTCGTCTCGAGCGACTCGCCCTCCGTCGGGGTGCCCTTCGGAAAGACCCACGAGCCGTCATTCATCCGCCCGATGAGCGCGACCTCCGCGCCATGCTCGCCCTCGCGCCGGACCACGCCGCCGGCCGCGGTCGCCTTCCGCTCACGCAGCGACGGGCGCGCGCGGTCACGCATGGACGACATGACTTGCCCTCCGAGCGACGCCGGATGAGGAAGACCGTCATTCTGTCACGCTGGCCGCGGCGGCGTAGGCATCGCGCAGGGCCGCCGCGACGGTGCGCGCGGACCACGCCGCGTCCGCGCGGCGTGCGGCTTCGGGCTCCATCCGTCGCCGGCGATCCCCATCGTCGAGCAGCACATCGACACAGCCGGCGAGCTCCTCCGCCGATGGCGCGCGCGACGGGAAGAGCCCGCCGGCCTCGTGCCCGAGCACCTCGGCGTAGCCGCCGCGATCCGGGGCGACGACCACGCGGCCCGCGGCGGCGGCCTCGCAGAGCGCGAGGCCCTGGGTCTCGCTGCGCGATGCGCTCACGACGACGTCGGCCGCCGCGAACGCGTCCGCGAGGCCCAGAACACCGAGCTGGCCCGCGAACACGACCCGTGCCTCGACGCCGGCCTCGCGCGCGGCGGCGCGCAGGTCCGCTTCCAGCGGCCCGCTGCCCGCGAAGACGAGCACGCTCTCGCGTCCCGCCGACGCCCGAAGGACCGCGATCAGATCCAGCACCCGCTTCTCCACCGCGAGGCGCGACGCCGAGAGCAGGAGCGGCACGCCCGCCGGCACGCCGAGCCGCGCGCGGCCGCGGT
>DATCQC010000009.1:0-2062 GCA_036569685.1 Candidatus Limnocylindria bacterium
CGCGCGCGGCCGCGGTCCGGATCGCCCTGCGTGAGCCGCCGGTCGATCGGCGCCGGCACGACGCGCACGGCCCTGGCGTCCGCGGCCGCGCGGAGCTCGGCCGCGAGCTCCTCGTTCGGCGCGATCGCGAGGTCGGCCGCCGCGACGACCGCGCCGGTGTACGGACCGATGAGGGTGCGCGCGAGCGGCGCGGCGAGCCCCGCGTAGTGCGCGTACTCGTCGAACCGCGTGTGCACGGTCACGACGAACGGGACGCGCAGCGAGCGGGCCGCCGCGAGCGCGGCCCACGACGCGCCGAACACCGAGTGTGCATGGAGCAGCTCGACCTGCACCGAGCGCAGCCTGGCCGGCAGCCGCGGCCCGAAGAGCGCAAGCCGGTGCCCCGCCGGCGCGCCCGGCACATGCACATCGGGCTCCGCGACATCGACGTCGCCGCGCGGCCCGACAACGGTCACCCTGACGCCGGCCTCGCGCAACGCGTCGCGCTGCCGCCGAACGGCGACCGTGACGCCACTGACATACGGGAGCGCGACATCGGTCAAGAAGGCGACGTGCATGAGCGCAGCCTACGGGTGTAGGCGGGGCGCTACAGGAGCCGAGTGCTGTTGATGACGAGCGCGAACTGGCAGTGGAGGAACTCGGCCGCGCGGCGGCAGAGCATCATGCGCGAGAGGAAGATCTCGAAGTACTCCATGAGCGGGGCGACCTCGGTGTCGATCGTGAGATCGAGCGTGATGAGCTTCTCTCTGCGCGACACCTTGATCTCGGCGTTGGTCGCGGCGTAGTTCACGCGGTCGTGGATATCGAAGGTCGTCGTCTTCGGGTTGCGCACGCGCGAGCGGTGCACATCGCTCTTGTCCGCGATGATCACCGCGGCCGACACCGCGCTCACCGGGAGGCCGCCTTCGGCCTCCTCGTGGTTCGCGATCCGCGCCCATGATGATCGCGACCTCCTCGAACGTGAACCCGAGATCGAGGAGGATCGGGTTGGCGAGGAGGGCGCCGGTCTGGCCATGCTTTTCCCGCGTGATGACGTTGCCCATGTCGTGGAGGTACGCGGCGACGGCGCCGAGCTCGGTGCGCCTCGCCTCGTGGCCGAGCGACTTGAGGATGAAGCGCGCGCCGTCCGCGGTCGTATTCGCGTGGCGCTCGCCGTGCTCGGTGTAGCCGATCGCGCCCGTCTGGGCGTTCGCGGAGCGGATGTACACGCGCACCCGCTCGTCCTTCTTGATGTCGTCGAGCGTGGGGCCCTCGCGCTTCGCCTCGACGGGTGTGCGGGTCTTCGTCTCGGTGCGGTGGACCTTGATGGCCTCATCGTCGGTCTTCGTGTCGTCCACTCGCGGAGTGCCGGGCGATTCCCGCATCGCGCTCATCGAGCCGACTCTAGCCGACGCGCCTCGTCGTACCCGCGCTGCAGCCGTTCCGCGGTCTGCTGCATCCAGCGCAGCTCGGTGAGGCCGGCGCGCGCGATGACCATGCCGCGCGTGAACGCGAGCCACGGCTTGAGCGTCCCGCCGAGCAGCCCGAGCCACGTGGCCGCCGTCGCATCGACCTTGGGCCCTTTGCCTTTCGGCTCGGCGATCTCGGCGAACAGCTTCCCGTCGCCGGCCTGGAACTCGATCGCCCGCGTGCCGTCGGTCATCCGCAGCAAGGCACGGCCGGCGGTCGCGCCGTTCAGCGCATCGAGCACCGCGGGCGTGTCGCTCGCCTCCGCCAGGATGCGGAGCACGAGGTCGGTCACGGCCTCCGGCACCGGCTTGCCGCGGGTCGCGAGGTCTTTGGCCTCATCGAGCGCGGTCACGAGCGCTGCGGCGGTCACGCGAGCGGCAGGTTCGAGCGGACGCCCGCGGGCATCTCGGCACCGCGGTGGCGGAGCGAGAAGAACGCCGCCGCTCCGACCATCGCGCCGTTGTCCGTGCACAGGCGCGGCGGCGGGACATGTAGCGGCACGGCGATCCGCCGCGTGATCTCGGCGCGCAGCGCGCTGTTGGCGGCGACGCCGCCGCCGAGCATGACGCCGCGCACGCCGTGCTCGGCCGCGGCTCGCGCGGTCTTCTCGGCG
>DATCQC010000010.1:0-4725 GCA_036569685.1 Candidatus Limnocylindria bacterium
CCTCGCCACCTAGCACCACGCAAATTGACCGACGAGGGTCACATGAGGCGCATCCGTGCCATCGCGGCGGCGATCGCCGTCGCCGTGGCGTCATTCGGCATCTTGTCCACGCCGGCCGCGGCGCACGAGACCCGCATGGTCGGGCCGTACACGTTCATCGTCGGCTGGGTCAACGAGCCGGCCGTCGCCGGACAATCCAACGGGCTCGATCTCACGGTCACCGAGACCAGCGGCGGCAAGGCCGTCGAGGGGCTGGAGAAGTCCCTGAAGGCCGAGGTCATCACGGGCGGCGGCGCCAGGACCCGCAGCTTGGAGCTCGCGCCGGACAGCGATGTGCCCGGCCACTACACGAGCGGCTTCGTTCCGACCAGGACCGGCGACTACACCTTCCACATCAGCGGGACGGCCGAGACGACGAAGGTCGATGAGAAGTTCGAATCCGGCCCGAACCGGTTCGATCCGGTGACCGACGTCGTCGGGCTGGAGTTCCCGGACCAGATCCCATCGACCGGAGATCTCGCCCGGCAGCTCGCGGACGCAAATACCAAGCTGACGATCGCGATCGCGATCGCGGCGCTCGCGCTCGTCGTCTCCGTCGCGTCGGGCGTCACGGCAATGCGGCGCCGGTGAACCGGCTCAGCCGGCTCGTCCTGGTCGCGGCGCTCGCCATCGCGAGTGCCGCGGCCGGCGCGACCGCCGCCGACGCCCACTCGAACTACGTCCACTCGAACCCAGCCGCTGATGCGCGCCTGGTCAAGGCGCCGACCGAGGTCCGGATCGCGTTCAGCGAGCCGCCGGATCCGACGGGCAGCGACATCCAGGTGCTCGATGAGCAGGGCACCCGGTGGGATCTGGGCAACACGACCGCGTCGGACGAACAGAACGGCCTGAAGGTCGGGCTCAAACCGATCGGCGACGGCGGCTACACCGTCGCGTGGACGACCGTCTCCGCCGTCGATGGCCACGAGACCAAGGGCAGCTTCGCGTTCGTCATCGGGAACGGCCCGCTGCCCGCGCTGCCCGACGTCCCGAATGCGTCACCGCCGCCCTCGCCGCTCGAGGTCGCGGGCCGCGCGCTGTCCTATGCGGGGATCGCCCTCGGCATCGGTACCGCGCTGTTCGGCCTCATCGTGCACGGCGCCGTCGATGGCACGGAGGAGCGGCGCGAACGGCAGCTGCTCGGGCTCGCGGCCGGACTGGTCATCGTCGGATCTGCCGCGCTCATCGCATCGCAGGGCGACCGGATCCCGCCGCGACTTCTGCTGTTCCTCGGCCTGCGGCTCCTCGCGGGCCTCCTGATCGCCGCGACGCTCGTACCCGCCCTGGGCCCGCTCATGCGCCGCCGGGTCGCGCTCGCGTGCGGCATCGGCGCGGCACTCACCGCGACGCTCGTTTCGCACGCGACCGCGCTCGGCGACTACAAGGACATGACCCTCGACCTCATCCACGTGCTCTCAATCTCCGCGTGGAGCGGCGGAATCGTTGCGTTCCTCTGGATCCACCTCCGGACGGCGCGCACCGATCACGCGACGCTCGCGCGGACGACGTGGCGCTTCTCGCTCGTCGCGCTGAGTGCGGTCGGGCTGCTCGTGACCGCGGGGGTGCTGCAGGCGCTCGACCGGCTGGTCCTCATCCAGGATCTCGTCGAGACGCCCTACGGTCTCGCCCTCCTGGCGAAGGGTCTGCTGCTCGTGATCGTGCTCGCCGTCGCCGCGTTCAACCTGCTCCGCTACGGCCCGCGCGGCGACCGCCGGGCCCTGATCCGCGGCACGGTCGTCGAGACCGTGCTCCTCGCGGGCGTCTTCGTCGCCGCTGGGATCCTCACCGCGCTCGCGCCGCCCGCGCAGCCGACCGGCGCCGCGTTCGATCAGACCCAGCACGTCTCCGCATACCGCGTGGAGCTCGTCGTGCCCACGTCCACGCCCGGTCGCAACCGATTCGTGCTCCGCGTCCACGAAGGACTGCAGCCGGTCACGAACGCCGAGAAGGTCGCCCTGCGCTTCACGATGGTCGAACACGACATGGGCCAGACCGAGCTCGTCGCCGACGAGCGGGCGCCCGGCGAGTACGTCGCGATCGGCAGCCCGACCGCGATGTATGGCACCTGGAAGGTGCAGGCGATCATCCGGATCCCGGGAAAGGACGACGTGACCGCGCTGTTCACGGTCCCGATCTCGCCGAACGGCACGACCGCCGCGGCCGCGGCGCTCACGACCAAGTCATTTGCGCTCGTCGTGTTCCCCGACCCGAGCGCGCCCGTCGCGGGCGCGCCGATCCACCTCAGCGTGGTCGTGCTGCAGAACGGGAACCCCGCCACCGGACAGGTCATCACCGGCACGATCGTCGCGAAGGACGGCCAGCCCGCGACGGGTGACTCCTTCACCGCCACGGAGCAGGGCTCGGGCCGGTACTCGATCGACATCCCCGCGCTCGGCGCCGGGAAGTGGACGATGCGCATCCAGATCGGCAGCCCGGCCGATACGGCCGACTACGCGTTCAGCGTGTCACCATGAATCGGTGATCCTCCTCCACGGGACCTTCGTCGACGAGTTCCTCATCGAGATCGTGCTCCCGCTCTCCATCTTCGGCGGGCTGTACTGGTGGTCGTCGCGGAAAGAGAAGAAGAAGCGCAAGGAGGCGGCGCCGGTCGCGACCGAGGGCCGCGATGAGAAGCAGGCATGACGCTCCCCACGATCAGCCGCCAGGGGTTCGAGCAGGTCGCCCTGGTCCTCGGGGTCGGGATCGTCCTGTTCGCGCTGCTCGCGGTGCTCCGCTGGCGGCGTGGGCAGGAATACCGCCGCACCGCGATCTCCGCCGGGATCCTGGCCGGCCTCGCCGCGGTGGCGCTGATCGTCGGTTACACGGTCGCGCCGAACATCCCAACGCCGGCGGTCCCATTCACCGCGCGGTTCCTGCAGAACCCCACACCGGACAGCGCGGACACGGTCACGAAGGGCAAGGTGCTGTTCCAGGCGAACTGCGCGCTCTGCCACGGTCCAGTGGCCAAGGGTGACGGCGCGCTCGCGCAGACGCTCTTCCCGCACCCGGTGAACCTCCAGGTCCACGTGCCGCTGCACGCGCCGGGCGAGCTCTTCTACTGGATCTCGAACGGCATCCCGGGCACGTCGATGCCGGCCTGGTCCCTCACCGATCCGGCGACCGGGAAGCCGCGGCTCTCCGATGACGAGCGCTGGTCGATCATCCGCTACCTGCAGGCCCTCGCCCGAGGTGAGACGCCGTGAACATCTTCGTTATGACCACGCCTTGGTACGAGATCCTGCTGCGGACGTTCGTCGTCTATATGGTCGTGCTCGTGCTGCTGCGCTTGGCCGGCAAGCGCGAGCTTGGCCAGATGACGCCCTTCGATCTCGTCGTGATCCTGGTCATCGCGAACGCGGTCCAGAACGCGATGACCGGCGGCGACAACTCGCTCACGGGCGGCATCATCGCCGCCGCCACCCTCACACTGGTGAACATCGCCGTCGGCCGGTGGGGCAGCCGTGTCCCGTTCTTCCGGCGGCTCGTCGTGAGCCAGCCGACGCTCCTCCTGCGCGACGGCAAGCCGATCAAGGACGCGTTGGACGAGGAGCGGATCGACGTCGAGGAGCTCGAGATGGCCGCCCGGCAGCACGGCATCGCGGATCTCGCCGACGTCACGGCCGCCGTCCTCGAGGAGGATGGCTCGATCAGCATCATCCCGAAAGAAGGTTCCAAGGTCGGTCGGTACCCGCGCCGCTTCCGGCAGTTCCGGCGGTAGCCGGCGCCCCGGACCTGGCACGGCGTCTGCATTCGGCGCTCCGTTGGCGGCTGCTGGACAGGCCAGCAGGCGCGAATCCATTCAGTCGGAGTGGAAGCGATGGAGACGGGGACGGTCGGGTTCATCTGCATAGCGGCGGCGCATCCGGCTCGGTCGGCGCCGAACGGGACGGGACTCACGGTCAACGCGGGCAAGTGGGCGTTCTGCCCCGCCGGCGAGGCGACCGGCCACCAATGGAGCGCGGTCAACCCGGCGTCGCTCGACGAGCTGACGCGCGCCGCGACGACCGCGGCGCGCGCCAGCGAGATCGCGGACCGCTAGGGAACGCTCGCGGCCGGTCGCATCCGGCGCCACACGAACAGCACGATGAGCGCGCCGAGGATCGATCCGAGGATGCCGGCCGCGCTCAGCTCGAGCCCGCCGCCGAACAGCACGTTCAGCAGCGTGCCGCCGACGAGCGAGCCGACGATGCCGAGGACGATGGTGCCCAGCCAGCCCATCGGGTCAGGCCCGGGCATGAGCCACCGCGCGATCGCGCCGGCGATGAGACCGATGATGATCCAGCCAATGATCCCCACGCGAACCTCCTACAGCTCGATCTGGTCGCGCTCGGGCATCGCGTCCTGCATCTGCTCCGCCTTCGTCGCTTCCAGCCGAGAGCCTAGCTCCTCGAGCTCTTCCTTCGAGAAGACCTGACGCGCGACCTTGAACATCTCGGTCTCCTCTTCCTCGATGTGGTGCTCGACGTTCTCCTTCGTGACCTTGAACTTGGCGCCCCAGTGCTCGTCGTCGAACGGCGTGTCCTTCAGCTGCTCGACGATGTCGTCCACGAGGTGATGCTCCTCCATCGCCTCGAGCACGATGTCCTTCGCCTTGGGGTGCTCGATCAGCGCCGGATAGAAGATCTCTTCCTCGATGTTCTCGTGGATCGTCAGCTCCTTGAGGAGCTTGGTCCACTTCTGCTCGCG
>DATCQC010000011.1:0-21914 GCA_036569685.1 Candidatus Limnocylindria bacterium
GAGCCAGCGTCGCAGCTCCGCGCCCGCGCGACCCGAGAACGGCGTGCGCGTCGTGAGCTCCACGACGCCCGGCGCCTGGCCCACGATCATCACCCGGTCCGTGATGTCGCCAGCGACGACCGGCGCGGCCACATCGAGGTAGCCGGCCTCGACACATTTCGTGCACGCGCGGATGCGGGCGTGAAGGCGCTTCAGCTTGGCGGCGTCCGCGGCCGAGCGCCGTAGGTGCAATGTCATGGGCTTCACACGACCTTAGAAGATGTGCATATTCGGGCCGTGCGCATCACCGCTCGGCAGCGTCAACTCGAGCGCCTCGCGTGGGCCGGCGGGTTCTTCGATGGCGAGGGAAGCACGTTCGCGAGGAGCGCCGCGCGACGACCCGGCTACCGGCGCCTCAACGTCGCGGTGACGCAACGGGGAGGCGCGGCGGCGCCCGAAGTGCTGACGAGGTTCAGCGCGGCCATGAATGGCATGGGCGGGATCAGCCGTCCATTCGACGACCTGTACCAGTGGCGCGTGGGTGACGACAGCCAGGCCCGCGCCACCATCGCGTTGCTCCGGCCTTGGATCGGGCCGGTGAAACGTCACCAAGCGGCAGCAGCGGTCATGACCGTCGACCAGCAGTACGCCTCAGGCCGGATCAGGGCTCGTCCCGGCCGGCGACTTCCTCCGATCAGCGTGCCGCGCGTCGTACTGAGCACGCTCGCGCCCGGACCGCGCCGGTGCTTGGATCGAGCGTGGGCGGCGGGTTTTCTCGATGGCGAGGGATGCTTTGGCCTCGTGCGGGCGCAGGCTCGTGTCGGCGGTCAGCCCTGGTATCGGATCCGGGCATCCTCGACGCAGCACGGGGAAGTGGGCGTCCCGGCACCGGTGCTCCGACGACTGCATCGGATCGTTGGCGTGGGACACATCGAGTGTCACGGCGAACCGGACGACTTCAAATGGGTCGCCGAAGGCATTCCCGCGCTCGAGCGGGTACTCGAGGTCGTTGGGCCATGGCTCGGCAGCGTCAAGAAGCAGCAGGCTCGTGCTGCGATGTCCGCCTTTCACGAGGCAAGTTCGGCTGAAGGGTGGGAGCACACGTTGCAAACGCGGTCATGAATACGATGTCGTCGGACGACGCCCGAACGGAACTGTTCACCGGCGCTGCAACACCTGCGCGCGACTGCTCGGCCGACGAAAACGTGCGTTGCTCGGTATCCCGCCGCGGCAATTCCGGGACGTCGCACGCCGCTACACTGAATGAGTTTTCACGGGGTGTGGCCTAGCCCGGTTCAAGGCGCCAGTCTGGGGGACTGGAGACTCGCGGGTTCAAATCCCGCCACCCCGACAGTTAGTAACCTAGGAGGCTACGCCTCCACCGCCGCGGCGACGCTCGCCGGCAGCGCGACGTGGAACGCGGTCCCCTTCCCCACCTCGCTGTCGGCCCAGATGCGCCCGTTGTGCCGGTCCACGATCTCCTTCGTGATGTAGAGGCCGAGGCCCATCCCGCCGACGTCACGGGCGAGCCGGTCGGGCGACCGGTAGAACAACCCGAACACGCGCATCAGCTCCGCGGGATGGATCCCGATACCGTGATCGGTCACCGTGAACTCGACCTCCTTGCTCGCCGGCCCGGGTCACGGTGACGTCGATCGCGCCGCCGTCGGGCGAGTACTTCATCGCGTTGCCGATGAGGTTGTTCAGCACCTGCTCGAGGTGGTCGCGGTCGCCACGCACGCCGAGCTTCCGTTCGGGGTCGTAGTTGAGGCGCAGCTCATGCTTCGTCGCCATGAGCTGGTGCCGCCGCATGACCTCGGCGACGAGCTCCGGCAGGTCGACGTCCGACACGCGCAGCTCGAGCCGGCCCGACTCGATACGCGACACGTCCAGGAGCTCGTCGACGAGGCGCGCGAGCTTCGAGGTCTGGCGCTGCACCACCTCGAGCTGCTCGAGGAGCGTCTCCTCTTCCTTCTTCCAGTCGGGCTCGGTCGGGCGGCCCGCGCCAAGCCGACGCTTGATCCGGCGCACTGCGATCTGCACGAACCCCGACATCGCGGTGATCGGCGTCTTGAGTTCGTGCGACGCGATCGAGAGGAACTGCGATTTCAGCTTGTCCAGCTCCTGGAGCTTCTCGTAGCTCGTCTGGAGCTCGCTCCGGGCCTCGTCGAGGTCGCGCACCCGCGCCCGGAGCTCCGCCGTCGCCTGTGCGACGCGGCCCTGCAGGCCCTCGTTCAGCTCGTTGATCGTGCGGTTCGCCGACTCGAGGTCGGCGACCCGCGCGCGCAGCTGCTCGCCGAGCTTGCGGCGCTCGATCCCGCGGGCGACCGTGGCGCGGAGCTCCTCGACATCCGCGGGCTTCAGCATGTAGTCGTACGCGCCCTCGCGAAGGGCCTTCACCGCCGACTCCAGCGACGCGTAGCCGGTGAGCACGATCCCCACGGTCTCGGGCGACTTGCGCCGCGCCGCCGCCAGAACGTCCATGCCGTCGAAGTCGTCCAGGCGCAGGTCGGTGAGGACGAGGTCGAACTCCTCCGCCTCGATCTGCGTGAGCGCGTCGTCGGCGCGGAGGGCCGTCGCGACGCTGTAGCCGTCCATCTCGAGGATGGCGGCCATCGTGACGGTGACGCTCTCCTCGTCATCGACGATCAGGACCCTAGGCGACATTCGGAGGTGGACCTCCGATCGGCAGGGTCATGCTGAAGACCGAACCGCCGCCCGGGCGGTTGCGCACCTGGAGCCGCCCGCCGTGACTCTGGGCGATCCCGAGGCTCACCCACAGGCCGAGGCCGGTGCCCTTCTCACCTTTCGTGGAGAAGAACGGCTCGAAGATGTGGGGCAGGTATTCCTCCGCGATGCCCGGCCCGGTGTCCGCGACCTGGATCCGTACCGCGTCGGTCCGGATGAAACCCGATGCCGCGTCGCGATGGGACTCCGTCGAGACCGTGACGAGCCCGCCCTTCGGCATGGCCTCCGCGGCGTTCAGCACGAGATTCAGGATGACCTGCTTGATCTGGTCGGCCGAGGCCATCACCCGCGGCAGATCCGGCTCCAGCTGCTTTTCGACCTTCACGTTGCGCTCACGCAGCCGCTTCGTGACCAGCGCTTCGGCTTCCTCGACGAGCGCGTTGAGGTCCGTCGGCACGAGATCCGCGGCCGGCCGGTAGAAGCCGAGCATCTGCCGAAGGATCCGGCTCATCCGCTCGGTCTCTTTCATCGCGATGTTCAGGAACCTCGCGTTCGGGTCGTCCTCGGGGATGCGCTTCACGAGGAGATACAGCGCGTTCTGGATCGCCTCGAGCGGGTTGTTGATCTCGTGCGCGATCGACGCGGCGAGCCGGCCGGTGGCGGCGAGCTTTTCGGAGTCGAACAGCGCCTGCTCCAGGCGCCGGCGCTCGAGCTCGCGCAAGCGGCCGACGTCCTGCATGACCGACACGGTCGCGACGGTCGCGCCCATCGCGTCGCGCACCTCGTTCGCGGTCACCTGCATCTCGAGCTCTTCGCCGGTGTCCACGTCGGTCAAGCGCAGCTCGCCCGAGCGCCGGGGCGACGGGTCGAGCGACAGCTGAGCCAGGAACGACGTGAACTTCGCGTCGTTGCGCATCGCGACCTGGGCCCGCCGGGGCTGCCCGAGCGCGTCGCGCGGCGGCTTGAAGAGGCGTTCCGCCGCCGCGTTCAGGCTCACGATCTCTTCGGTGTTGTCGACGACGATGATCGGGTTCGGCACGTTCCGGAGGACGAGGTCCAGCCGGTCCCGCTCCATGCGGATCTCCTGGTCGACCGACTGCAGCCGCTGGATGTTCGCCGAGAGCTCCTGGGTCACGTGCCGTAGATCGGTCACGTTCTTGAGGACGGAGACCACGCCCTTCGTGCCGATGCGGTAGTTCGTTGCCGGCGAGGTGATGACCTCGAAGATCAGCTCGTCACCCTCGATCGGGTCGACGAGCGTCAGCTCACGCGTCCGCTCGCTGGCGGTCTGGAGGTTCCAGGTGGACAGCGCCGCGGTGAACAGGAAGTTGTTCATCGAGATCGCGTGGGCCCGTCCGGCGCTGTCGTCCTTGCCGCTCTTGAACAGCAGCTCGGCGCTGTGGTTGGCGAGCACGAGCTCGTTCTGCTCGTCCGTCACGACGACGGGGTCGGCGAACGCGTTGACCATCCACCAGAGCCATTCCTTCTCGATCGCGTGGGCCTCGCCGCCATGGCGGAGCTCCGCCACGTCGCGGGCCTGCGCGAGCAGGCTTCCGGCCTGGCTCGTGAACGGCGCGAGCGCCTGCACGTCCGCATCGCTCGCGGGCGCACCCTTGGACAGGAGCACGACACCGATGGGCGGATGCCCGGAGCCGCGCAGCGGCGTGACGACGAACGTCTCGAAGCCGAGCTCGGCGAGGACCTCGCGCGTCGTCGGCGTGATCCGGTCGTCCGAGGCGACGTCGTCGACCCGCTGGGTCACTCCACTGTGGAACGCGACCACGCTCGGGTCCTGGAGGTTCGAGAGCGGGACGGTGAACGCCTCCGCGATCTGGTCCGCGATGCCGCGGCCGAACCGGCCCCTGATCACCCGCGCTCGCTCGTCGACGATCGCGACGAGCGAGCGTTCGTAGCCGAACGCGCGAGCGAGCCCGTCGAGCACCGGCACGAGGGCCGCCTCGGGATCGTTCCCGGCCAGCAGCTCGCGCGGAAGGGCATCGACATCGTCGAGCGCGGAACGCTCGGTCGCTCCGGCCATCAGCCGGTCACCGAGCGGCTAGCGTCGTTCCGCAGCGCCGGCTGGTGCCGACGACGGCGTTCCGGACATCCCGCCTGACCCGATCGACCCGCCGGTCCCGCCCGGACCCGTCGCCGGTCGCGCGACCGTGCCAGTGATCCCAAGGGCCTCGGCGTAACGGAGATACGTGTCGATCGACGCCACGACCACACGGGCCTCGACGGTGATCAGGTCGATGCCGACCAGCGACACCCGGATCCAGGCGTCGATGACGATGCCCTTGTCGAGGATCCGGTCGAGGACATCGATGAGGCTCGATCCACCAGCGGCGCGTTCACACGGGCATCTTCTCTTCTCCTAGCGTTTCGGAGTCGCGGATCTGAGGGCGGTTTCGAGGTCGGCGATGCGTTGCTCGAGTCGACCGATCTCCCCGGTGCCCGCGCCCGCGGCGGCGGTCGTGGCGGGCGCGACGAGGTTGCGGTCGTAACGCCACCAGTTCAGCCCGATCTGCTCGGCCTTGTCGATCGAGCAGACCAACAGCCGGATGCGGATCGTGAGCAGCTCGACGTTCGCGAGGGAGATGCTGATATCGCCCGCGACCACGAGGCCCTTGTCGAGGACCCGGTCGAGGATGTCGATGATGCTCGTCGATGGTCCTGGCGCGACGCTCCGTGACATGCTCATTGGCGGCTCACAATAGCTTTCCGATCGGACCGAGGCCGAGGTTGAGGTCGTCAGGGTCCAGATCGAACGCCTCGGCCATCTCGCGGACCTTCGCCTCGAGGCGCATCAGCGCGATGCCCACCCGTTCGATCTCGTCATCGGTCAGCGTCCCCCCGTCCATCCGTCTGATCGCCTGCCGCTCGAGGAGCTGCCTGAGGAACTCGACCAGGGTCAGGACCAGCTTCGCCAGACCCTGTTCGACGCCCTCCGGATCGACGTTGACCCGGTCGGGCAGGAGGCCCCGGACGCGCTCCAGCTCCCGCCGAAGCTCGCCGATCTCATCCTCCACGACCACCCCCCAGCTCCTCCGTGAAGCTGTAGGGCGGCCACGGCCCGCTCACCACCGCGCGCACGCCGTCGATCGCGCCCGCAGCCGTCGTCGCTCGCGCCTTCAGCGCGCCGGCCTCGCCCTTCGCGGCCAGAAGCGACATGGACAGCGCCACCTCGGCGCTCGGGCAACTTTCGTGCCGAACGTCCGCTTGGTCGACCGCCAGGTCGGCTGCGAGCCGCGCCGCGAAGCCGTCGGCGGCTCTCCGCCGTTCATCGGTGACGGCGTGCATCGCGCGCTGTCGCTCCAGGAACGCGCGCCCCGTTGAATGGGGCTCGGCCGGGTCCGGCGAAGCCGAGCCCGGCCGCACGACAAGAGGGTCCAGCCAGAGGAGGGTGATCGCGACCTCGCGGCGGTCGGCGAGCCGGTCGACCGCGGCGGTGAAGCGGTCCTCCTGCGCCTCGAGCGAGCGGCGCGCGGCCTCCTCGTCGGCGAGCCAGGTCCCGAACCGGACCGGAAGGCATGGGCCGGCGTCGCAAAGGACCGCGACCAGGTCGTGGTGCGCGAACGCGTCGTCGCGGGAGAGCGTCGGCTCGCCGTCCCAGAGCGTCGCCCACAGCCCGAGCTCGCCGGCGGCGATCTGCTCGAGTGGCCGGCCGCGGATGCCGGACTCCGGGCCGCCGGTGGCTCGCCGGGTGATCGCGTGCGCGAGGAGGCGGGTCATTTCTTGCGCGCCTCGAGCTGCGCGATCGACTCGGTCGCGGCAAGGATCACATTGAGGCCCAGGTAGATCAGGTCCACGCCGGCCACGGAGATCGTGGCCTCGCCGGTGATGACGACGCCGCGATTGAGCAGCCGGTCGGCGAGGTCGAGCACGCTCAGCTCCTCGTCGGGCAATGCGGCGAGCGGGCCGGTCAGGAAAGATCCACCGTCGAGAAGCGATACGCCGGCCACGGACCGCTGAGCTCGAGCGCGTAGCCGCGCGCGTCCCACCGTTCGGCGTACCCCGCGCGGATCCCGTCGAGCGAGCCGGCGGCGTCGCGGCCTGCGAGCACCGAGAACCGCGCGAGCATGCCGCCACCGGCATCTTCGACGAGCGGCTCGCGGAAGAGCCGCAGCCTCGCGCGCTCGAACGCCTCGGTCGCGTCGCCGATGGCCGCCGCATCCGCCGCGCGCAGCTCGGTGCGTTTCGTCTCATCCAGCTGCCGGGCGAGCAGGTAGCCTCGGCCCGGCGGCGCAGCCTCGATCTCCGAACGGAGCGAGCGGAGCGGCTCGCTCCCGGTCTCGACAGCGGCGAGCGCGCGCTCCCGGTCGCGCCGCACCACCGCGATCCACTCCGCCTTGCCGCGCAGTGCCTCGAACCGCGGCCCGATCTCCGCTGCGCGCTCGCGGAGCATTCGGGAGACGCCCGCGGTGTCGCGGAACACCGTCCCGAACGACAGCGGCACGAGCGGATCGCAGACGCCCGCCAGCGCCGCGTTCACCTCCTGGTGACGCACGGCGCGCGGGGTGAGCCACTCCATCGCCGCAAGGTGCGCGTTCAGGGGCTCCTCCGCGTAGTCGCGCTCCGCGACGTCGCTCACGAATGCCGCGAGGTCGCCGTCGCCGACCGTCCGGACCTCGCCGTCGTCGAGCCCACGCAGCCCCTTGGGGGCAGTGCTGCCGGCGCGCGCGATCGCGTAGACGTAGACCAGGCTCACGCGGGGCGGTCGAGCTCCTCTGGAGTCTCGATCACGGCAACGCGCTCGTCCCCGGTCTCGGCGAGCAAGCCCGCGAGCTGTTCCTCGGCGAGCTGCCTCCGGTACGCCTTGATCTCGGAATACCGGGCGAGGAGCGGAGCCTCCTGGCGCCGGAATTCGGCCTCGTCGATCTCACCCTCTTCGAAGCGCAGGTTGAGGAGCATGAGCTCCTCCTTCACGGCCGTGTCGTCCGTCATCTCCTGCTCGGCCATGTCGATGACCTGCCGCAGGCAGTACCGGATGCCGGCCGCCGGCAGTGAGTACGGGAGCGTGAGCAGCTTGCCGAGGCCGAACACGGCCTAGACCGACGCCGAGCGCTCGAGCTGCAGGCGGATCGTCACGAAGTTGTACGGCGGCCACGGACCGGTGTAGCGGAACGACAGCGTGCCCTCGAACTTCTTGCCGATGTCGTGGACCTTCGCGTCGAAGTGCTCCGCCTGATCGCGCGCCACGAGGAAGGCCGCGTTCATGATCATCTTGTCGCCGATGACCTTGTTGGATCGCGACGCGATCGCCGCGTCCCGCAGGTGGTCATAGATCTCGCGCACGATCGACTCCGACTTGTCGACGAGCGCCTGTTCGACCAGCCGGCCGAGCTGCATCCGCGCGAAGTAGGTCGACGACTGGGTGTTCGTCTCGATCTCCGCCTTGAGCCGGCGGATCTCCTCGTTCTGCTCTTCGATCTCGCGGAGGACCTGATCGCGGTCCCAGTTCACCTTGAGGCCGAACTCCAGCTTGTCCTTCATCTTCACCAGGACGTCCCGGAGCGCGTCGTACGTGTCCTTCAGGAACTCCACGGTGTCCTCGTCGGTCTTGAACAGGGTGCCGAAGCTCATCGGGACCGGCGTGAAGCCGTGCTCGTTCATGACGACTTCCTGCACGTGCTCGTGGGTGAGAGCGTTCTCGCGCGTCGGGTCGTACACGATGAGCGGCGCCCGGCTCACGACGGCCGCGAGGTCCCGGTAGTGCACGGTGAAGACCTCGTCGCTGCGCCCGCCGATGCCGACCTTGCCGAACGTGCGCGGCTCCGTCGACTCGATGATGCAGTAGACGTAGACGCCTTCTTGCGCGCCATCGCCCTCGGCCACCGCCGCCGCGCCGCCGCGTTCCTCGCTCATCGGCAGCAAATACTACGTCGCGAGATTGAGGAACTCGCGCGTGAAGCCGTACAACTTTTCCCGGTCCTCGCGCAACGCCGGGCGCAGACCGTAGTGGTTGATCACCCGGATCTGGGCGGCCGTCCACTCCTTCCAGCACTCGGCGCAGACCCGCTGCTCGATCTCCTCTCCGAGCGCGCCGGGGATCCCGGTCTTGCCCGCGCCCAGGCGAGTGTTGCCGCAGCGCGCACACGTGACATCCGCCATCAGCGGATGAGGCCGAAACGATCCAACGGCGCGTAGCGGAGGACGGGCCGCCCGACGACCGCGGAGCCGGGGATCGGCCCGAACTGACGCGAGTCGGTCGACTCGGCGGGGTCGCTGTGGTCGCCCTCGATGGTCACGCCGTCGGCCGCGACCGAACGGACGCGCTTCACCAGCAGCCGCTCCGGCTCGCGGGGATCCGTCGCAACGACGACCTCGCCGGGACGCGTGGGCCGGCCGAGCCGCCGGACGAGCAGCCAGTCGCCGTCGCGGAACGTCGGCTCCATGCTCTGTCCGGCGACGGCGACCCTGAAGAGGGCCGTCGCCGGTCTCATTTTTTGGTCGCCCAGAAGATGTCCGCGATCTCCTTGACCGCCGCCTGCAGGTCCGCCGCGGCCTTCGGGTCAACGCTCTGCTTGTTCTTCGAGCAGAGCTTCGCGGCCTTCCAGAAGGTGTCGTGGAGCTTCGGATACTTCTCGAGATGCTCGGGCTTGAAGTAGTCGGTCCAGAGGATGAGCAGCTCCTTCTTGCAGATCTGGGCGTGCTCCTCCTTGACGGCCACCGACCGGATGTACGTGTTCCGGCTCGCGTCGTCGCCGCCCGTGGATCCGGTGATCTTTTCGACCATCTTCGCCACGGTCTGTGCGGCGATCGTCGCGGCCGTCGGGTCGTAGATCCCGCACGGGATGTCGCAGTGGGCGTGCGCCACGAGGCGCGGCGCGATGATGGAGCGCAGGTCCATGAGCTTGTCCTCCCCGGTGATGTGCTTCGGATTATGGGCGCGGTCAGGGGTTCGCGTCGGCGAGCGTGACGTCCATGGTCATCGCCCGGTCCACGGTCACCGCCCGCCCTTCGACGCTGACGACCTGGCTGGGGAACGGCGCGAAGAAATCGAATGTGTACTTGCCCGTGGGGACGGCGAGGGAGTACGTGCCCGTCTCGTCGGTATAGGTCGCGGTCAGGAAGCCCTGGGCGTCGGAGACATTGACCGACGCCCCCTCGAGCGGGATGCCGGCCTGCGAGCGGATCACGCCCTTCACGACCACGCCGCGCTGCAGCTTCACGTCGACGGTCACGTTCTGCGACCGGACGGTCACCGTGTTCGCGTCGAGCCACGTGCGGCCACCGCCCACGTACTGCGGCAGCAGATCGCTCCCGTCGGGCGGGAGGACCTGGATGTCGTACGTCTCCGGCCGCGTCGTCACGCGGTACGCACCCGCTGCGTCGGTCGGCCGGCAGATGCGTCCGGTCGGGAAGGGCGTATCGACGCACACGAACGCGTGCAGCACGGGCGCGCCGTTCGGGTCGGTCACGTGGCCGACGACCGAGGGGCCCGGCCCCAGCACCTGGTCGATCACGCGGTCGCGATCGAGCGTCACGGACGAGGCACCCACGCCGGTGAGGGAGTCGTCGAACCACTGCATGAGCAGCGCGTCGTCGTCCGACGGGATGACCCAGACCCAGTACGTATCCGGCTCACGAAGGGCGACGTAGTGCCCATGGTCGTCGGTCCGCTCGCAATCCCACGGCAGCGACTCGCTGAACCGGTGCGTGCAGACCTGTGCCTTCTTCACCGGCCGGCCATCGCTCGTCGTGATGGTCCCCTGGATGGTGAAGCCCTGGCGGAGCTGCACGTCGATGCCGGCCGCGTCGGCGCCGCGAACGTCGATCACGTCAGCCTCTCCGCTATCGACGCGTCCGTAGGCCCATTGCGACAAGAGGCGCAGCCCGGGCCCGCCGTCGAAGCTCATCTTGTAGAGGCCAGGGGTGACGTCGACGACATACGTGCCGTCGGTCTTGCTCTTGTCACACACGGTCGCCGCCAGTGACAACGGGTTGGCGCAGACCGGGGCCTGCGGCACGGGCTTTCCCTTGACGTCCGCGACCGTCCCGCTGATCCGGCGGATCTTCTCGAACGCGAGCCGGACCGACGCGTCGCCCTGGGTCAGGTCCACTCCGACCGGAGCGCCACCCAGCGGGTTGACCGGAGCGCCCGCGTCGTCGACCTGGCGCTGGCTCGCCGGCACCTCGGAGCGGACCTGGTACGCGTCCGCCGGCAGCGTGAACATCGCCGTGCCGTCGGGACCGGTGGGCGCGCACGACTGCGCGCCGGAGAGTGTCGACGCACACACCCGCAGCCCGGCGACCGGACCGTCCGCGCCCGCGGCGATGACGTGCAGCGTGTGCGTCACCGGGGTCGGGGACGGCACGACGGCCGGCGACGG
The DNA here is from genome assembly GCA_036569685.1 of Candidatus Limnocylindria bacterium. GTDB lineage: Bacteria > Chloroflexota > Limnocylindria > P2-11E > P2-11E > UBA4735. Next base: position 11,001 of record DATCQC010000011.1, read on the forward strand.
CGCGGAGCACGACCCGGCGATGACGCCCGCGACGAGCCAGTGCACAGCCGCTCTCCGGATGGAAGTCACTCCCCTGCTTCGCATCTACGCGCTCGTCAGTGCGGTCGGCCAGCGTCTCCCGCGGTGACGCGCAGAAGCCGCGAAACCTCCGCGAGCGGGCCGGACAGCTCCTCACCGCGCTCGCGCTCCATGAGCCCGCGCATCGCCTCGCGGACGGGCTTGCCCTCGAACAGGACGCGGTAGGTCTCTGCCGCGATCGGCATCTCGACGCCCTTCGCCGTGGCGAGCGCGTGCACCGCCTCGGTCGTCCCGATGCCCTCGGCGACCTGACCGCCCAGCCGCCGCTTGATGTCCGTGATGGTCGAACCCTTCGCGAGCAGCTCTCCGACGGTCCGGTTCCGGGAGTGCGCGCTCGTGCAGGTCGCGATGAGATCGCCGAAGCCCGCGAGGCCCGCGCAGGTGAGCGGGTTCGCGCCGCTCGCGAACGCGTAGCGCGCGATCTCGGCGAGGCCTCTGGTCATGAAGCCGGCCTTCGCGTTCACGCCGTAGCCCATCCCGTCGATCGCGCCGGCGCCAAGGGCGACGATGTTCTTCAGCGCGCCGCACAGCTCGACACCGACAACGTCGTCGTTCGTATACGCGCGGAACATCGGCGTGCCGAGCAGCTGTTGGAACAGCCTGGCCGTGTCCGGGTCGCTCGAGGCGATGACCGTTGGCGCCGGTAGCCCGGCCGCGATCTCACGCGAGATATTCGGTCCGGACAGGACGGCCACGCGATCCGCCGGCAGCACCTCGGTCCAGAGCTCGCTCATCCGGCGCGAGTCGTCCGGCGCGAGGCCCTTGGTCGCGGAACAGAGCCGGTGCGCCGGCCGGAGCAATGGAGCGGCGCGGTCGCGCAGGTCGCGGACGCCCTGGGCAGGCGCCGCGACGACGAGCGCATCCGCCGCGAGAGCACGCTCGAGATCGTCCGTGACGACCACCGAGTTCGGGATCGTCACGCCGGGCAGGTAGCGGGCGTTCTCGCGGCGCGCGGCGATCTCGTTCGCCCGTGCGGCGTCGCGGGTCCAGAGGATGACCGACCGTCCCCCGTCGCGGGCCAGGATCGTCGCGAGCGTCGTGCCCCAGGACCCGGCCTGGAGGACCGCTATGTCGACGGCGATCTGCGTTGCCCCAGCCGCGGCTCGTTGCCGCGGACGATCCGCGCGATGTTCGCGCGGTGGCGGATGGTCACGATCGCGCCGGCAATGAGGATGAAGCCGAGTACCGCCCAGTGGAACGAGAGATAGCCCGCGAGCACGAAGACGATGTAGCCGAGCAGCGCGCCGGCGATGGACGCGAGCGAGCTGACGCTCACCATCCGCGTGAACGCCAGGGCCAGCATGAACGCGACGACCGCGCCAAGCCACGCCGGCGTGGCGATGAACAGGAGCGCACCGAACCCGGTGGCCACCCCGCGACCGCCACGGCCTTCGAGGAAGGCCGGCCAGCAGTGCCCGGCCACGGCGGCCACCGCCGCCACGGCCGTGGCCACGGTCTGTTCGTCGGATGATCCGGTCACGATCGCCGATGCGATCCACACCGCCCCCGCGCCCTTGAGGATGTCGAGGATCGCGACCAGCAGCGCCGCGCCGAGCCCGAGCGTCCGGAAGGTGTTCGTCGCGCCGGTCGAGCCCGAGCCGACCGTGCGCAGATCCACGTTGCGGTACATGCGGCCGACGATGTAGCCGCTCGAGATGGAGCCGATGCCGTAGCCGATGACGCCACAGGCGACGATCCGGAGCAGGTCCATCAGTCACGCGCTCCGCGGAACTGCAGTCGGATCGGCGTACCCGGGAACGGGAAGCGCTCGCGAAGCTTGTTCTCGAGATAGCGCTGGTACGAGAAGTGGACGAGGTCCGGCCGGTCCACGAAGAAGACGAAGGTCGGCAGCGGCGCATCCGCCTGGGTGACGTGATGGAACCGGACCTCCTTGCCGCGCACGGTCGGTGGCGGATGCGAGCCGATCGCTTCGACGAGCATCCGGTGAAGGTCGGCCGTGGGCACATGCGTCCGCCGCGTCGCGACGACCCGGACCGCGTCGGCGAGCGCGTCGTCGACGTTCCGCCGGTTCTTCGCCGACGTGTAGTGGCTCGTCAACCAGGGCGCGAAGTGGAACTCGCGCGCCACGTCGGCCCTGAAACGTTCGGTCGTCTCCATGCCGCGGTCGACAGCATCCCACTTGTTGATGGCCAGCACCAGCCCGACCCCGGCCTCGATGGCGTACCCCGCGTTGTGCACGTCCTGGTCGACGATTCCCTCGACCGCGTCGATGAGGAGGATCGCGACGTCCGCGCGTTCGATCGCGCGGACGGTCCGGAGCAGGGCGTACTGCTCGATGCCGTGCTCGATGCTCCCGCGGCGCCGGATCCCCGCGGTGTCGACGAGCAGGATGCGTTTGCCGTCGCGTTCGAGCGCGGTGTCGACGGTGTCGCGGGTCGTCCCGGGGTTCTCGCTCACGACCGCGCGCTCTTCGCCCACGAGGGCGTTCAGGAAGCTGGACTTGCCGACGTTCGGCCGGCCGATGATCGCCACGCGCGCGTCGTACTGCTCCTCATTCGGCTCCTCGGGCGGCAGCGCCGCGACCACCGCGTCGAGCAGATCGCCCGTCCCCGTCCCCTGGATCGCGGAGACCGTGTGCACCTCGCCCAGGCCGAGCGCGTAGAACTCCGCGGCCTGCGCTTCGCCGCGCCACGAGTCGCTCTTGTTCGCGACGATGAGCACCGGCTTCCGGCTGCGCCGCAGGCGGTCGGCGACGTCGTGCTCGACCGGCAGGATCCCGGTCTTCGCGTCGACGATGAACAGCACCACGTCTGCTTCATCGATGGCCGTTTCGGCCTGGGCACGCACCGCTGCCTCCATCGGGCCGGCCTTCGGGTCGTCGAGGCCGCCGGTATCGACGAGCGCGAACTCGCGGCCGCGCCACTCCGCGGTCGCGTAGAGGCGGTCGCGGGTGGTGCCGGGCAGATCCTCGACGATCGCGACGCGCTCGCCGACGAGGCGATTGAAGAGGGTGGACTTGCCGACATTCGGGCGGCCGACGATGGCGACGACCGCCCGCGCCACTTAGCTCGCGAGCGCTTCGGCGCGCTCCTTCACTTCCAGCAACGTCTCCATCGGCGTCGAGCAGCCCCCGATGAGACCGACCCGGTCTATGCCCTCGAGCCACGCGGGCTCGAGCTCCGTCGAGTGCTCGATGTGGTACGCCGTCTTCCCCTGCATCCGCGCGAGGTTGACGAGCTCGCGCGTGTTGGCAGAGTTCTTCCCGCCGACGACCACGATCATGTCCGTCTCGCCCGCGAGCTCGGTCGCGGCGTTCTGCCGCTTGATCGTGACCGGGCACACGGTGTTGAAGACCTTGAGCTCCTGGCTGATCTCGGCGACGTGGCCGACGAGCTCCTTGAACGCCCACGGCGGCTGCGTCGACTGCGACACGACGCCGGCCTTCTTCATCTTCGGGAGCTTCTCCCACTGATCCTTTGTCTCGACGATGGTGTAGTCGGCGCCCGCGAAGCCGACGAGGCCGACGACCTCTGGGTGGTCCGGGGTGCCGAGGATGACGACCCGGTAGCCCTCGTCGGCGAGCTGCTTCGTGAATCGCTGGGCGCGCAGCACGAGCGAGCACGTCGCATCGATGCACTCAAGACCGTGCTCCTCGATGCTCTTGCGCATCGCCGGCGGCACGCCGTGCGCCCGGATGACGACGATCCCGGACCCCGCCTCGGCCGGATCCTTGATCACCTTCACGCCCCGTGCGGCCAGGCGCTCGCTGATCTTCGGGTTGTGAACGACCTGGCCGAGGTTGAAGACGGGCTTGCCGGATTCCGCGGCGGCCTCGGTCAGCTCGACCGCCTTCTTCACCCCGAAACAGAACCCATTCTCTCGCGCGAGGAGCACTTCCATGAGGACAAGTGTACGGGGCCTATGTCGGCTGTTGAGCCTCGCCCGCGTACTCACCGCGCATCTCCGCCGGCAGGAGCTCCGCGACCTTTCGCATGATCGCGTCGGCGACCTCTTGCTCGGTCGCGTTCAGCCTGAGTCCCAGGCTGTCGAGCTGGAACGGCTCACCGACCCGGATCCGGATGTCGGACCGCAGCGGTCTCGCATCGGCCGTGCCGGCGACCCCGACCGGCAGGATCGGCACGCCCGATCTGCGCGCGAGGAACGCGATCCCCGGGAGCGCGCGGTGCAGCCGTCGATCGCGGCTCCGGGTGCCCTCGGGAAAGAAGCCCAGTGGCATCCCGGCACGCAGCACCTGCAGTGACGTGACCATCGCGCGGCGATCGCCCTCGCCCCGCCGGACCGGGAAGCAGCCGATGCCGCGCAGGAGACCGCCGAGGAAGAACAGCTCGAACGCCTCCTGCTTCGCCAAGAACCGGATCGCGACCCGGAAGGTGAGCTCGATCGCCGGCGGGTCCTTCCAGTTGACGTGGTTCGCCACGACGATGTACGGCCCTGCCGACGGAATGCGCTCGCCGTTCTCGAGCTTCATCGGGAAGAGCGCGAGCCCGACGGCTCGCACTGGTGGGAACAGCACCTGCCACACCCAGAGCCGACGCTGCGGCCAGAGTGGATCGCCGAGAAGGCGGACGGGCCTCAGGGCCGTTGGATCGCCGCCAGCACCTTGTCGAGAGCCTCGCGCACCGACAGCCCATCGGTCTGCACGACGATCGCATCCTCGGCCGCCTTGAGCGGCGAGACCGCGCGCTCCGTATCGAGCTGATCGCGCCGAAGGATCTCGTGGAGCAGGTCCTGCCGCGCTCGCCGCTCGCCTCGCGAGGCGAGCTCCTCCTCCCTGCGGCGCGCGCGTTCGCTCGCCGACGCCGTGAGGAAGATCTTCCGGTCAGCGGTCGGAAGGACGACCGTGCCGATGTCGCGGCCCACCATCACGACCCGGGCCTGCCCGGCGAGCGCGCGCTGCTGCTCGACCATCGCGTCGCGTACCCCAGGCACGCGCGCGACCTGGGACACGATGCGATCGATGTCCGCCGACCGGATGTCCCAGGTCACGTCGCTGCCGTCGAGCAGCACCGTGTAGGCGCGGCCATCCTGTTTCGTCGGCGGGCCGATCATGATCCGGACCTTCTTCGCGACGTCAGACAGCTGCTCCGCGTCATCCGGATCGATGCCCCGGCGCGACGCGGCGAGCGCGACCGCCCGGTACATCGCGCCGGTGTCGAGGAACAGATAGCCAAGACGTTCGGCGACGAGCGCGCCGATCGTGCTCTTCCCCGCCCCGGCGGGCCCGTCGATCGCGATGGTCCTCGGGAGTGCCACTAGCGGGCTGCCTTCAATGCCGCTACTTCGCGCTTCGTCAGCTCGCGCCACTTGCCGGGCGGCAGTGCTCCCAGCGTGAGCGGGCCCATCCGCACACGCCGGAGGCGGGTCACCCGCAGTCCCACCGCCGCGCACATCCGGCGGACCTGACGCTTCCAGCCGGTGCGCAGGACGAGCCGGAGCCGGCCGGGCGCGACGAGCCGCAACCCGTGGAGCTTCGCGACCCCTTCCTCGAGCTGGATCCCGCGGCGGAGCGCGGAGAGCTGCTCGGCCGTCGGTTCGGGCTCGACGTCGACCTCGTACTCGCGCTCGTGGCCGTAGCGCGGATGCAGGACGCGCTCGGCCCACCCGCCGTCGTTCGTGAGCAGCAGCAGGCCCTCGGAATCCGAATCGAGGCGACCCACCGGATAGAGGCGCTCGCGCGCGCCGACGAGCGAGACGACGGTCGCGCGGCCGCGCTCGTCGCGGGCGGTGGAGACGGTGCCGGTCGGCTTGTTGAGGAGCACGTAGCGGTGCGCCACCGCGGTCGCCGCCCGCGCGCCATCGACCTCGAGCGGGGCATCCGGGGCCAGCTTCTCGCCGATCGTGACCCGCCGCCCACGGCTCGTGACCCGGCCCGCGGCGATGAGCTCCTCCGCGTGCCGGCGCGACGCGACGCCGCGCTCGGAAAGAAGCTTCTGCGCGCGGGTGGGGGCCGCGGTCCTCATTGTCGTGCGACCGCTTCGTCGCTGCGCACGCCCTCGGGCGAGAGCACCGATGGCAGCGCGCCGAGCGAGGTGAGTCCGAAGCATTCAAGGAACTCCCACGTCGTCCCGTATTCGAACGGGCTGCCCGGCGCCTCGCGCCGGCCGAGCTCCTCGATGAGCCGGCGCGACATGAGCGTGTAGATCGTCTGATCGCAGTTGACGCCGCGGATCGACTCGACCTCCGCGCGGGTGACCGGCTGCCGATACGCGACGACCGCGAGCGTCTCGAGCGCCGCGGACGAAAGACGCAGGCGGTCCGCGCCGAGATACGCCGCGACGAACGGCGCCTGTTCCGGCGCGGTGACGATCTGCCAGTCATCGCCTTCGTGCTGCAGCCGGAGCCCGGTGCCCGCGTAGTGCTGCTCGAGCTCGGCGAGCGCTTCCGTGATCACCCTCCCGCCGGCACCGACGGTCTTGGCGAGCTCCGCTCGGCTCACCGGCTTCTCGGCGACGAACAGGACCGCCTCGACAGCGGCCGCCATGGCCGAACGGGTCATTCGGGAAGCCCCTCCATGCGCCGACCCTTCCGTTCGATGCGGATCTCGCCGAACAGCTCGTCCTGCGTGATGTCGATGACCAAGCGTCGGTACAGATCGAGCAGCGCGATGAACGTCACGATCGCGTAGCCGAGCGTGGGCCGGTCGCCGAGGAGCGTAGCGAAGGTGACGGCGGGCTGTTCCGCGATGAGTGATGCGATCTCGGCCGTGCGCTGCTCGACCGAGTAGCGCTCGCCGGGGACCTCGACCGCTTCGTCGGTCCGTCGGGTCAACGCGAGCACCTTCAGCCACGCGGCGGCGAGCGCGTCCGGATCGCCGCCCTTCGGCGGCAGCTCGACCGTACCGCCCTCGCGATGGAACGCGCGCTCGCCGGCGCGCATCCGGTCTCCGAGTGCCTCGGCCCGGCCCTTCGTCGTCGCGTACTCGATGAGCCGGAGGCGCAGCTCCTCCTCGGTGTCGAGATCCTCGTCCTCCGCGGCAGGCGTCAGCGACGGCAGGAGGCTGCGCGCCTTGAGCAGCACGAGCCGAGACGCGATGTACAGGAACGCCGAGACCTCGTCCGCCGGCAGCGCCGCCATCGCGCGGACCCGGGCGAGATATCCGTCCGCGAGGTCCGCGAGGCGGACGGTGAAGATGTCGAGCTTTTTCTCCTCGACGAGCTCGAGCAGCAGATCGAGAGGTCCCTCGAATCCGACGACCGTCACCTCGGGCGCCCGCGGCCCGACGGGCATCACGGGAGCGCCTCGTGGTCGGCGCGCGCGAGCAGCCTCGCGTCGCCGCTCCACGCCGGGCTGTGGTGGCCGGCGATGAGGAACACGACCCGGTCCGAGGCACCCTGACGCCGTGCCTCATCCGCCCCGAGCCGCGCATGATCGAGATACCGCGCGAACGTCGAGTCGCCGCGGGCAAGCTCGCGTCGGACGCGCGGCGCGATGCGGTCGAGCAGCACGCCGCTGATGCGATGCCAGAGCCGCGTCCCGGCCGGCTTCGCGATGTCGTGCAGCAGGCCGGCCATCACGAGCTCCTCGTCCGCGCCGAGGCTGCGGAGGATCTCCGCGGTGCGCTCCGCGTGGCGGACGTCGGCCGCGGCTCCGGCGGCGACGACCCGCAGCGTCTGCCGCGCGCGGCCGATCATCAGAACAGTCGCGTGCCGACGAGCAGGTTCGCGAGCGACTGCGCCGGGCCGAACACGACCTGGAACAGGATCCGGCCACCGAAGAACAGCAGTGCGAGGAGGAGCATCGGGCCGTACTGCTGGAACTGGCGCCAGGTGTACTGCTGGCGAGGCGGCAGGAGCCCGTACACGACGTTCGATCCGTCGAGCGGCGGGATCGGGATGAGGTTGAAGATGCCGAGGACGCAGTTGAAGTAGACAACGAACGCGAGGATCTCCGTGTACGCGCCGCCGAACGGATCGGCCGGACCGTAGCGGAGGGGGATGGCGCAGATCGCGGCGATGGCGAAGTTCGCGGCGGGCCCGGCGAGAGCGACGAGGGCGACCGAGCTCGAGCTGCGAAGGCGCGACTCGTTGAACGGCACGGGCTTCCCGTAGCCGAACCCGGCGACGATGAGCAACAGGGTGCCGAACAGGTCGAAGTGCGCGAGCGGGTTGAGGGTCATCCGCCCGAGGAGCCGTCCGGTGTCGTCGCCGAGGCGATGGGCCGCGTACGCGTGCATGAACTCGTGGACCGTGATCCCGAGGACGATCGCGACCAGGAACGCGATGAACGCGATCGGATCCCGGGCGGCGTTCTGGATCGGGCTCTGCAGGCTGCCGGTCAGGAAATAGAGGACGAGCAGCACGAGCGCGATGAGCAGCATCGGATTCAGGCCGCTGCCGGGACCGCGGTATCCACGGGCTATCACTTCGGCGAGTCTATGGGCGGCGTTGACGGAACGTTGACCTTTCCCGATACCGCGCGGTCACGACTTCATGGCTGCGGTGCGGTGCAATCCACCGGCGCAGTTCTTCGCGATCTTGGTGGTGGATCCGGTGGGATTTTGGTGGGAGGCTTTTCGATGAAGCGTGGCTTGGCGTCCGCGGTCCTGTTGTCCCTGATCATGCTCGTGCCGGCGCAGCTCGCGATGGCCGGCGAGAAGTGGTGCGAGGAGGACCCGGTCCTCACCATCGACGGTCGCACCGTCGATTACACAGCGTCGTTCCCGAGCGCGTACCTCACGGGCACGACGATCAATTGGACGTTCCATATCCCGAGCAACGTGCTTCTCGCGGCCGCGATCACGCCGCCGGCGATCGGCTCGCCGACCATCCCGTCGACCGTCCGGATCGTCCGTGATCTCCCGGCGTACTGGCTTCTGGCCAACGCGACGGTCGTCACGAACGTGACGTTCACGTCGAGCTCGTCGTTCAGCACGAGCACCGCGGTGCAGGGCCTGAACGCGAAATGGACCACGTACTCCGGCCGGTCGAACAAGACCCTGACGTTCTCGACCGGCTACAGCACCCTGCCGCTCCTGTTCTAGCGATGCGGACCCTGCGGCCGGCGCTTCGCTTCTACGTCACGGCGGTCATCGTCGCCGGCGGCGCCGCGCTCGGGCTCGGCGCCTTCGTCTTCCGACCGCTCGGGACCGACCTCGCGGTCGCAGCTGTGCTGCTCGTCCTCGCGACGGCGGCGCAGCTGCGGCCCGTGCACCTCACGCAGAAGACGAAGGTCACGGTCGAGGACGCGGCCACGTTCGCGGCGGCGTTGCTCCTGGATCCCGCGCTCGCGATGCTCGTCGCGGGCGGCAGCGCCGCGCTCGCCGGCCTGCGCGGACGGATGAGCTGGTACAACCGCGCGTTCAACGTCTCGGCGGTGGTCATCGACACCGGCGCCGCCGCGATCGCGTTCACCCTCCTCGCCAGTGGCGCCGGGCCCTCCGGGTCCACGCTCCCGGCGATCGCCGTCGCGGCGCTCCTCAAGTTCGCGGTGAACTCGACGGTCGTCGATGTCGCGGTCGCGCTCCAGCTGCGACGGAAGCCGCTCGCGAAGTGGTGGGCCCGCCACCGGCGCGATGCGGCGCAGCTCGCCTCGCTGTACGTGATCGGAGCGATCGGCGCGGTCGCGGCGAGCGACTCCCCGCTGACCCTCGCTCTGTTCGTCGCTCCCTCCGCGCTCGTGCTGCTCGCGCTCCGGAACGCCGCGGGTATCGCCGCGCGCACGAGGCAGGCGGCGCGCGCGCTCGCCGCGCTCATCGAGCAGCGCGACCAATACACCTACGGCCACTCCCAGCGGGTCGCCGACTACGCCGCGCGGCTCGCCCGGGCGATGCGCATGGACGACGTCCAGATCGAGCTCATCCGCGAGGCCGCGTTCCTCCACGACATCGGGAAGATCGCCACGCCGGACTCGGTCCTGCTGAAGCCGGGCGGTCTCGACGCCTGCGAGCTCGCCCTGATGCACGAGCACGCCGAGCACGGGTACGCGCTGCTCGAGAAGCTGCCCGCGTTCTGGGAGGGCGCCGAGTTCGTCCGCTCGCATCACGAACGCGTCGATGGGACCGGCTACCCACGGGGGCTCCGTGGCTGGGAGCTGCCGCTCGAGGTCTCGGTGATCGCGGTGGCCGACAGCTACGACGCGATGACCACCGATCGCGTCTACCGGAAGGCGCTGCCGTGGCCGGCCGTGCGGGCCGAGCTGCTTCGCGAGCGTGGCCGGCAGTGGCACGCCTCGGTCGTCGACGCGTTCCTCGCGATGATCGAAGCCGAGCAGGTCGAGCCCGCCGCTTAGCCCGCGATCCGCCCCAGCACGAGCTTCGGCAGGGCGACGGGCCTCGCGGTCCAGCTGAACGCGTTGCGCACCTGCTCGATCGCCGCGTCGTCCGCGGGCCGACCGGCGTGGTGGACCTCGGCGAAGGGCGCCCCCCGCTCCACCCGCGCGCCGACCTTGGCGAGCAGCACGATGCCGGTCCGGTGGTCGATCGGATCGCCCTTCTTCTCGCGTCCCGCACCGAGGCGCACCGACGCGAGCCCGATCTCATCGGCGGCGATCCGCCGGACGTACGCGGTCCTCCTCGCCCGCAGCGTCTCCACGCGGGGCGCTCGGGGGAGGCGCCGCGGCTCGTCGACCATCCGCGGATCGCCGCCCTGCGCGACGACGAGCGCACGCAGCTTCGCCAGGCCGCTGCCGTCCGCGAGCGCCCGGTCGATCCGCCGCAGCGCCGAGGCGCGATCGCGTACCTTGCCGCCCAGCAGCAGCATCTCGACGCCGGCGAGCCGCGTCAGCGCCACGAGGTCCGGCGGTCCCAGGCCCCGCAGGGTCGCGATCGCCTCGGCCACCTCGAGGCTGTTCCCGACCGCGCGGCCGAGCGGCTGGTCCATGTCCGTCAGCTCGCACGGCACCTTCAGACCTTGGGCC
>DATCQC010000012.1:0-5841 GCA_036569685.1 Candidatus Limnocylindria bacterium
CGATCGTGCCGCCGGTGATGAGCGTCGTGGCCATCGTCCTCCCCCTTGTCGCGGCGGCGATGCTACCCCGAACGTATCGCGGTTGATGGTCACGGTGCGGACGGCGGCTAGGCTGCCGGTATGGATGTGAAGGGCTACACGATCGACCGCGTGGTCCCGAGCGAGCTTCCCGAGGACGAGCAGGTCGCGATCGCGCGGCTGTTCCAGCGGATGTCCAGGGAGATCCTGCCGGAAGACCCGGAGCGACCGCTCGAGGCGATCCTGCCGCGCCTGCGCGCGACGGTGCCGAATGAGTGGCGCGCGCGCTCGCGCGCGCGAGACGCGCGAGGAACTGTGGTCGCGTTCGGCGGGACCGAACGCAGCTTGAACGATCCTGAGAATGCGCACGTCGCATGGACCGAGCTGCAGGTGCACCCCGATCATCGCCGCAGGGGTCTGGCTCGTGCGATCTTCGCCGACCTCGTCGCTCAGTCGGAGGGCCAGCATCCGAAGCTCATGTTCATGGGCATGACGAATGACCGCGTGCCGAGCGGGGCTCCCTTCCTCAGCGCGATCGGCGCGAAGCCCGGACTGCCGATGAAGACGAATCAGCTCGTGCTCGCGGACGTCGATCGTGGCCAGGTCGCCGAGTGGGCGAAGCTCGAACCGGCCGGCTACCGGCTCGAACGCATCGATCACACCGTGCCGGCGGCCCTCGTCGCGCCGTACATCCAAGCGTCCGACGGCATCAATGACATGCCGAAGGGCGATCTCAAGATGGGCGACTGGAAGCTGACCGAGGAGCAGATCCGCGATCGCGAATCGTGGTTCGAGCAGACCGGGATCGAATGGTGGCTGCTCGTCGCGATCCACGAAGCCACCGGCGAGGGCGCGGGCTTCACCGACATCACGTATGACCCGAAACAACCATGGGTCATCTGGCAGCAGGGCACCGCGGTGACGCGCGGTCACCGGGGCCACCGGCTGGGGCTGTGGATGAAGGCCGTGATGCTCGAGCGGATCCTGCGCGACCTGCCGGACGCGCAGTACATCCGCACCGGCAACGCCAACACGAACTCGCAGATGCTCGGCATCAACGCTGGCCTGGGCTTCAGGATGGCCTGGCAGTCGACCCTCTGGCAGCTGCCGATCGCGGACGCGAAAATGGCCTTGGGCCTCGCGGAGGCGACCGCCGCCTCGCGCTAGCCCGGACGCGTGCGCCGCGGTGACCTGCTAACTTTTCGCCATCAGATGAAGGTCGGAGTGCCGCGAGAGACCGTGCCCGGCGAACGGCGGGTCGCGCTCGTGCCGGAGGCGGTGGGCAGGCTCACGAAGGCCGGCACCGACGTCGTCGTCGAGTCCGGCGCCGGCACCGGCAGCGGCCATAGCGACGAGGCGTACCGGACGGCCGGCGCGACCGTCGGTGACCGCAGCGCGGCGTTGGGCGCCGACCTCGTGGTGAAGGTCCAGAAGCCGTCCGCCGAGGAGATCGCGCTCCTGCGCGAAGGCGGCACGCTCATCGCGACCATCCAGCCGCTCACGAACAAGGACACCGTTCGCGCCCTCGCGGCCAGGCGGACCACGGCGATCAGCATGGATGCGATCCCGCGCGTCACGCGCGCGCAGCCGATGGACTCGTTGTCGTCGCAGAGCAACATCGCCGGATACAAGGCGGTCGTCGCGGCGGCGAACTCCCTGCCCAGGTTCTTCCCGATGCTCACGACGGCCGCCGGTACCGTGACGCCGGCGCGCGTCCTCGTGCTCGGCGCCGGCGTCGCGGGCCTGCAGGCCATCGCGACGGCGCGTCGGCTCGGCGCGGTCGTGGAGGCGTTCGACACGCGGCCGGTCGTGAAGGAGCAGGTCCAGAGCCTGGGGGCGAAGTTCCTCGAGATCGATCTCGGCGAGCAGGGCGAGGGTACCGGTGGCTACGCGAAGGAGCTCTCCGAGGAAGCGCACCGCAAGGAGCAGGAGCTCGTGGGCAAGCACGTGAAGGACGCCGACGTCGTGATCACCACAGCGCTCGTGCCCGGCCGGCGGGCGCCGATCCTGGTCACCGCCGACATGGTCAAGGCGATGAAGCCCGGATCGGTGATCGTGGACCTCGCCGCGGAGATGGGCGGCAACTGCGAGCTCACCTCGCCCGGCGAGACGGTCCTCAAAGAGGGCGTGACGATCATCGGTGAAGTGAACTGGCCGAGCACGGTCTCGATCCACGCCAGCCAGCTCTACGCACGCAACGTCGGCGCGCTGCTTGGCCTTCTGATCAAGGACGGCGCCATCGCGCTGGACCGCGAGGATGAGATCGTCAAGGGCGCCCTCATCACGTATCAGGGCGAGGTCGTGCACGCGGCGACGAAGGCCGCGCTGGAGAAGGCATGAGCGCCGAAGCGATCGTTGGGCTGTACGTGTTCATCCTCGCGATCTTCGTGGGCTTCGAGGTCATCTCGAAGGTGCCGTCGACGCTGCATACGCCGCTCATGTCGGGCGCCAACGCGATCCACGGGATCATCGTCATCGGCGCGATGCTCGTGTCCGCAGCCATCGGTGGCCCGCTCGGCCTGGTGCTCGGCTTCTTCGCGGTCGTGCTCGGCGCGGCGAACGTCGTCGGTGGCTTCGTCGTGACCGACCGGATGCTCGCGATGTTCAAACAGAAACCGGGGCAGCGGCCGGGACCGAAGGCCTAGTGGATCTCCACGCGCTCATCCCGCTCACCTACCTCATCGCGGCGGTGACGTTCGTGCTCGGGCTGAAGGGCCTCTCGGGCCCGAAGACCGCGGTGAACGGCAACCGCATCGCGGCGGCCGGGATGCTCCTGGCCGTCGCGGCCACGTTCTTCGACATCGAGTTCCAGAGCTACGGCACCACCGGCCTGGTCGTCACCGCCCTGGGCCTGGTCGTCGGCGGCTCAGCGGGCTTCTACGGAGCGCGCGTCGTGAAGATGACCGCGATGCCGCAGATGATCGCGCTGTTCAATGGCGCGGGCGGCGGCGCGGCCGCGCTCGTTTCGATCCTCGAGCTTGGCCGTGGCCTGACCGGCGCCGGGGTCACGCCCGGCGAGACGATCAGCTCGATGCTCGGGCTCATGATCGGCGCGGTGTCGTTCTCGGGGAGCGCGATCGCATTCGGCAAGCTGCAGGGCCTCATCACGCCAAAGGCGTTCAAGTACTCCGGGCAGCAGATCGTCACGAGCGTCCTCTTCGGCGGCATGATCGTGCTCTCGCTCCTGCTGACCGCATCGGTCGCGGGATGGGTCGCAGCACCGCAGCTCGCGGTCATGGCCGCCGTGGCCGTGCTCGCTCTGCTGTTCGGTGTCGCGCTCGTCATGCCGATCGGCGGCGCCGACATGCCGGTCGTGATCTCGCTCCTCAACGCGTTCACCGGCCTCGCCGTCGCGGCCGCGGGCTTCGTGCTGGGCAACCAGCTTCTGATCGTGGCCGGGACCCTCGTCGGCGCGTCAGGCACGATCCTGACCCGCCTCATGTCGAAAGCGATGAACCGATCGATCGCGAACGTCCTGTTCGGCGCGTTCGGCGCGGCCCCCGCCGGTGGCGCCGAGACCGGTGGCGCGATGCGCGCGGACGACGGCCGCACCGTGCGCTCGACGACGGCCGAGGACGCGGCGACGCTGCTCGCGTACGCGCGCAACGTCATCATCGTGCCGGGCTACGGCCTCGCGGTCGCGCAGGCGCAGCACAACGTCCGCGAGCTCGCCGACCTGCTCGAGTCGCGCGGCGTGAACGTCGTGTACGCGATCCACCCGGTCGCCGGACGGATGCCGGGACACATGAACGTCCTGCTCGCGGAGGCGAACGTCCCGTACGAGAAGCTCATGGACATGGACGCGGTGAACCCGGAGTTCCCGCGCGCTGACGTCGCCCTGGTCATCGGCGCGAACGACGTGACCAATCCCGCCGCACGCAGCACGAAGGGCAGCCCGATCTACGGGATGCCGATCCTCGACGTGGACAAGGCCCAGCAGATCATCGTGATCAAGCGGAGCATGAAACCCGGCTTCGCCGGCATCGACAACGACCTGTACCTCGACCCGAAGACCCAGATGCTCTTCGGCGACGCGAAGGAAGCCGTCGCGAAGCTCGTCGCGGGGGTCAAGGCCTCCTAGCGGACGCGATCCAGCTGCGCGCGAGGGCCTGATGCTCCGCCCACGCGGACCACGCCGACGCCGCCCAGCGCAGCACCACGGCATGTCGGTCCTCCGGCGCAGCTGCGATCACTGCGTCGATCGTCACCTCACCGCGGGACGCCGGCACCGCCGGCTTGGGCAGATCGCCCGTGCCGCTGAGCCAGCGCTGCACGGCGCGGAGCAGCGACTCGTCGCCGCCGTGCTCGAGCGCGATGCACACACCGCCCAGATGCGCGGCGAGCGATCGACCCGAGGCGATGTACTTGTCGTGCTGGATCGAGTAGCAGTCGACGATCAGCCGCCAGTCGGTCGCGAGCTCCGAATCGTCGAACCGCTCCATTCCCAGGCCCTGGAGGCGCTTCTCGCAGGCGTCGCTCGTCGCAGCGCCCGGCGCGCCGCACTCGGGGCAGCTAGTACCCGACGTACACCACGCGCTGCTCGGTGAAGAAGTCGAACGCGGCCGTGCCGCACTCGCGGTCGCCGAAGCCCGAGTCCTTGATCCCACCGAACGGAACGTGCGCTTCTCCGCCCAGGGTCGGCAGGTTCACATGAAGCATCCCGGCCTCCGACGCCTCCGCGTACCGGAACGCCGAGTGGAGGTCGCGCGTGTAGATGGACGACGACAGGCCATAGCCCACCGCGTTCGCCTTCGCGAGCGCGGACTCGAGGTCATCGGCGGGGATGACGCTCACGACCGGGCCGAAGATCTCGTCCTGCGCGACACTCATCCGCGGATCGACCTCCGTGAAGATCGTGGGCGCGACGAAATAACCACCGTCGACTCCGGCGTCGGTCCCGTCGCGCAGAAGCGTCGCGCCCTCGCGTTTTCCGTCGGCGATCTTCGCGCGCACCTTCTCGAGCTGCGACGCGTCGACGAGCGGCCCCATCTTCACACCGTCGGCGAGGCCGTCGCCGGGCATGAACGACTCGGCCTTCGTGCCGAGCAGCTTCACGAAATCGGCGAGCAGCGGCTTCGCGACCACCGCCCGGCTGGTCGCGGTGCAGCGCTGACCGGTGGCGCCGAAGGCACCGGAGGCGACGCTCTCCGCGGCCTTTTCGAGATCCGCGTCGGCGAGCACGATGACCGCGTTCTTCCCACCCATCTCGAGTTGGACCCTGCAGAGACGCTGGGCCGCGCGCGCGTAGAGCGCGCGCCCGACGGCGGACGATCCGGTGAACGAGATCGCCATGATCCGCTCGTCGTCGACGAGCGCGCTCGAGAGCGCCTCACCCGATCCGAGCACGAGGTTGAGCACGCCGTCGGGGAGCCCGGCGTCGAGGAAGCACTGCACGACCTCGGTCGCGCAGAGCGGCGTGAGCGACGCGGGTTTGAACACGACGCTGTTGCCCGCGACGAGCGCGGGCGCGATCTTCCAGGCCGGGATCGCGATCGGGAAGTTCCACGGTGTCACGCAGGCCACGACGCCCAGCGGCTCGCGTGTCGTGTAGATGAGCGTTCCGCGCTGCGCCGACGGGATCGTCTCGCCGGTCAGGCGCGTGCCCTGTCCGCTCGAGAACCGCACGTTCGCGATCGCCCGATCGACCTCGGCGAACGACTCCGCGAGGACCTTCCCTTCCTCCACTGTGAGCAGCCGCGCGAGCTGGTCCCGGCGGCGCTCCATGAGGTCGGCCGCCTTGCGCACGACGTCGCCGCGCTGCGGCGCCGGCGTCGCGCGCCATTCCGGGAACGCCTTCTCGGCAGCGTCGATCGCGTACCGGAC
>DATCQC010000013.1:0-3341 GCA_036569685.1 Candidatus Limnocylindria bacterium
CGGTCGTCCTGTCGCTGCACCCGCACAACGACCGCGGCATGGCGGTCGCCGCCGCCGAGCTCGGGATGATGGCCGGCGCGGATCGCGTGGAGGGCACGCTTTTCGGGAACGGCGAGCGGACCGGTAACGTGGATCTGGTGACGCTCTCGCTCAACCTGATGAGTCACGGCATCGATCCGCAGCTGGACATCAGCGACATCGACGCGCTCCGTCGCGCTGCCGAGCACGCGACCCGGCTGCCGGTCCACCCGCGGCACCCGTACGTCGGCGACCTCGTCTACACGGCGTTCTCCGGCTCACACCAGGACGCGATCAAGAAGGGGCTCGACGCGCTTCCGGCGGACTACGCGGTGTGGGATGTCCCGTACCTGCCGATCGACCCGAAGCACGTCGGCCGGACCTACGAGGCTGTGATCCGCGTGAACAGTCAATCCGGCAAGGGCGGCGTCGCGTACATCATGAAGGCTGACCACGGGCTCGACCTTCCCCGGCGGCTGCAGATCGAGTTCTCGGGTCGCATCCAAGCGATCACGGAGGACACCGGCACGGAGATCACGCCGGCCGAGATGTGGACCGCATTCTCGCAGCGGTATCTCCCGGAGCGCCCGCCGATCGAGCTCGTGAGCTACGAGACGGCGTTCGCCGGCACCGCGACAACTCTCCTTGCGCGGTTGCAGGTCAGCGGGCGCGACCGCACGGTCCACGGGATGGGCAACGGCCCGGTCGCCGCCCTCGTCCATGCGCTGCGCACGGCGTTCGACCTGCCGTTCGAGGTGCTCGACTTCAGCGAGCATGCCGTCGGCGCCGGCGCGGATGCGGTCGCGGTCGCGTACGTCGAAGCGCGCGACGGCGAGGGGAGCACCCGCTGGGGCGTCGGGATGCACGAAAGCGTCCTGACCGCGTCGCTCCGCGCCGTCGTCTGCGCGTTCACGCAGCTCCATCGGTCGACCTGGGACCTGAGCGACCGCGCGGCGCCCGGGCGCCGCAAGACGCAGCCGGTCGCATGACCGCGGCGCCCCGGCCACGCAGCCACGTCATGATCGACGGCCCCAACCGGGCGCCCGCGCGCGCGATGATGCGCGGCGCCGGGTACACGGATGCCGACTTTGGGCGGCCGCTCGTCGGGGTAGCGCACAGCTGGATCGAGATCATGCCCTGCACCATGCACCTGCGCCGCATCGCGGAATGGGTGAAGGAGGGCATCCGCGAAGCCGGCGGCACGCCGGTCGAATGCAACACGATCGCGGTCTCGGACGGGATCGCGATGGGCACCGAGGGCATGAAGGCATCGCTCGTCTCGCGCGAGGTCGTCGCGGACAGCATCGAGCTCGTCGTCCGCGGCCATCAGCTCGACGCGCTGGTCGCGATCTCGGGCTGTGACAAGACCATCCCTGGCTGCGTCATGGCGCTCGCGCGCCTCGATGTCCCGGGGCTGATGCTGTACGGCGGCTCGATCATGCCCGGGCGGTTCGAGGGTCGCGACGTGACCATCGGTGACGTGTTCGAAGCCGTCGGCGCGCATGGCGCGGGAAAGATGAGCGACGAGCGGCTGCTCGATCTGGAGCGCGTCGCGTGCCCCGGCGCCGGCGCGTGCGGCGGTCAGTTCACGGCGAACACGATGGCGACGGCGTTCGAGGCGATGGGGATCTCACCGGCCGGCTCGAGCGGCGTGCCGGCGCTCGATGCGCGACGCGAGGCGGTCGCCCGCGACGCCGGCCGGCTCGTCATGCGTCTCTTGAAGGACGACGTGCGCCCGTCGAGCATCATCACCCGGGACGCGATCGAGAACGCGATCGCCGCGGTCATGGCGACCGGCGGCTCGACGAACGCGGTGCTCCACCTGCTCGCGGTCGCCGGCGAGGCGAAGGTCACGCTCTCGATCGACGACTTCGACCGCATCAGTGCGCGGACCCCGCTCCTCGCGGACATGAAGCCCTGGGGTCGCTTCACCGCCCCGGACATGGATGCGGCCGGCGGCATCATGCTCGTGATGCAGCGGCTCCTCGACGCGGGGCTCCTCAAGCAGGACGCGCCGACCGTGACCGGCCGCACGATCGGCGAAGAGGCGCGCGCGACGCGCGAGACGACCGGGCAGCAGGTCGTGCGGCCGCTCGCGACCCCGCTCGCGCCGAGTGGCGGCCTGGTGATCCTGCGCGGCTCGCTCGCGCCCGACGGGTGCGTGACGAAGGTCGCGGGCCACGACACCCCGACCCGGACCTATGGGGCGAAGGTCTTCGATCGCGAGGAGGACGCCTTCGCCGCGATCGAGGAGAAGCGCATCGCGGCCGGCGACATCGTCGTCATCCGCTACGAGGGCCCGAAGGGCGGACCCGGCATGCGTGAGATGCTCGCCGTCACCGGCGCGCTCGTCGGCGCCGGCCTTGGCGAGAAGGTCGCGCTCGTCACCGACGGCCGCTTCAGTGGCGCGACCCACGGCATCGCCGTCGGGCACGTCGCACCGGAAGCCGCGAGCGGCGGACCGATCGGTCTCGTGGAGGACGGCGACAGGATCACCATCGACGTGTCGAAGCGCCGCATCGACCTCGATGTCGATCCCGCGGAGCTCTCGCGCCGCCGGACGGGGTGGCGGGCTCCCGAACCGCGGTACAAGACCGGGGCCCTCGCGAAGTATGCGAAGCTCGTGGCCTCGGCGTCAGAGGGCGCGGTGACCGGATGACGGGCGCCGTCGCGAGCGGGACGCGGACGTTCACCGTCGCCGCCGCGGCCGCCGCCATCGCCGGGCGCATCGAGCGCACGCCGTTCGTCGCCTCCCCGGATCTCTCGGCGCTCGCGGGCTGCGAGATCCAACTCAAGCTCGAGAACTTGCAGCGTACCGGCGCGTTCAAGCTCCGGGGCGCGCTGAACCGGCTCCTGCAGCTGGACGCCGGCGACCGCTCCAAGGGTGTGGTCACGGCGTCCGCCGGGAACCACGGACAGGGCGTCGCGGTCGCGGCCGCCGCGCTCGGGATCCCCGCGTGCGTGGTCCTCCCGCGTGGCGTTCCGCTCGCGAAGCTCACCGCCATCCAACGCGCCGGGGCCGAGATCGTCATGGCCGGCTCGGGCTACGACGAGGCGTACGCCGCCGCGCGCGAGCTCGCGGAGCTGCGCGGTGCCGTCTACATCCACGCCTTCGACGACCCGGCGGTGATCGCCGGCCAGGGCACGGTCGCGCGCGAGATGCTCGAGGACCGACCCGACCTCGACGCGATCGTCGTGCCGGTCGGCGGCGGCGGGCTGCTCGCCGGCACGGCCCTCGCGATCGACGAAGCGCGCGCACGCGTGCGGCTCGTCGGCGTCCAGGCCGCCGGAGCGAGCGCGTTCGCGGATGCGGTTCGCAGCGG
>DATCQC010000014.1:0-5042 GCA_036569685.1 Candidatus Limnocylindria bacterium
GGCCTCGGCAGGCGACGATGTCGCGCGCGCCGTCTCGTCGCTCCGCGACCTGCAATTCGCCGAAGCCGCCGGCACGATCGACCGCGCGGACGCGACCCGCCTGCGCGGCGTCCTCGAGCGGAGCGCATTCGGGCTGGACCACGGCGCTGCGCGCTCCCGTGCGCCGATCCGCACGATCGGCATCGCCGCGCTGCTCGTCGGCATCGCCGCCGCGCTCATTGCCGGGAGCCTGCCGCAGGCCGCGGGCGATCGCGCGCCGGGCGAGCTCATCACCGGCAGCGTTCCGGCCGGCGCGGCGACGACCGCGGCCCTCGAGGCACGCGCGAAGGCGTCGCCCACCGACGTGCCGACGCTCCTGGCACTCGCGGATGCGTACCGCCAGGACGGCCGCACCAGCGACGCGGTCACGACGTATCGCGGCGTGCTGGCCCTCGATGCGACCAGCGTTCCGGCGCTGAACGGGCTCGCGCTCATCCTCGCCCAGGCCGGCGAGGCCGACGGCGCGATGGTCGCGGTCGACCGCGTGCTGGCGCTGCGGCCGAAGGACCCCGACGGCCTGTTCCTGAAAGGCCTGCTCCTCTATCAGAAGGAGGATTGGCAGGGCGCGGTCGACGTGTGGACCGTGTATCTCGACGTCGGCGAGTTCCATCCCGCCGCGCCGATGGTGCGCACGCTCTATCAGACGGCGAAGGGCAACATCGGGCGGTAGCGTCACCGAGGTGCGGACGTCGACTGGGTCACGGACATCAGCGCGATCACGCTGTTCGTCGAGGACGTCGGTGAGGCCAAGCGGTCTACCTGAAGGTCTTCGGGCTGCCGGTGGTCTTCGAGGGTGCCGCGTCGGTCGTGTTCAAGGTCGGCGTGATCGATCGCGGTCCGTGGACCGTGGGTGGCGGCGAAGTCAAACCGCGAGGCCGGCGCGCGCGAGCGACTAGCGGCAGCGATCGGGCAAAGTGTCGAAGCCGAACGGCCAGGCCGGCGTCTTCGCCGTCACGCCGGCGTACTCCATGCCCGTCCCGCTCAGGCTGTCGCCGGTCGCGGGCGTGTCGTAGAAGACCCAGGCCGTCGGTGGCGGCGAGGCCGCTCCATAGGGACCACCGCGACCCTGCGGCAGATCGGGGCCACTCACCACGACGACCCAGTAGAGGTCATCGGGGTCGTGGTCCATGCGCGGGATCGCGCGGGATCCGGGTCCGCCGCCGGTCGGCGCGTTCGTCGCGCCCGCGGTGACCGCGATGTGGGACGTGGAGAGCGTCGCGCTCGCCTCGGCGTAGGTCATGAGCTTCGCCTCGACGCGCCGGCCCGGAATGGCGTTGCCGCTCGCATCGAGCCGCCATTGCCTGAGGATGTCGCTCCGCTGCCAGGTGACCGGTCGCACCGCGCGCACGGCCGGAGCGATCGCGAGCGTCGCGACCGCGCGCTCGACCGCGGGAAGCAGGCTGCTCTCCGCCGGCGTCGCGGCGATCACGAGCATCCGGTCGTCGCTCAGCGTCGGGACCAGCCAGACCGCTCGGGTCTGGCGGACAGTGATGAGCGGCGCGTTGTTCGGCTGGAAGCGACGCTCGTCCTGGATGGCGAACCGGTACGCCGCCTGGCCCGCCACAGTCACACCGGCGCCGGGAACGACCGCGATCTGGTCCGGGCCGATCCGGACGTCCTGCGCGTAGCGCTCGGGCGACAGGTGGTCCGGGTTCCACCAGAGCTCGAGGTCAAGATGGATGCCCACTTCGGGCGGGAGCATCCCGCCGGCCTCGGGTCGCGACGTCGGTGCGGTCCGCGGGTCAAAGCTGCTGACGTGCGCCTGGGCGTACTGCGGCTCGAGGCCGCCCGAGCTTCCCGTCACGAGCCACGCGGTTGGCACGGCGATCGCGTAGCCGCCTTCGGCGCTCGTGACCCGCTTCGTGTCATTGCCGAGATCGGTGATCGTCAACGGTGGAGGGATCATGCGAGCGACCTTCGCAAGCTCGACGCAATCGGTCGTCGCCGTGACGGCCGGCGCGGATGCGCTCGGGCTCGGGCTGGCGGACGCTAAAACGCCCGCTTGCCCGCTCGAGAGGTCACCGCACGCGGCGAGCAGGGCTGCGAGCAATAGGAGGAGCAGCGGCCGCACACCCGTAAGACGTCCCAGAGCGCGAAATGGTTCGAATGGGCTAGGGCTGGTCGCCGACCTCGACGCGGATGCGCTCGATCGCGCCGTCGCGATAGAGGGCCATGAACGCCGCGACCACGCGCGGGTCGAAGTGCTTGCCCGACTCCGACTCGATCGCGGCGAGCCCGCGCTCGGGGCTCCAGGCCTCCTTGTACGGGCGCTTCGAGGTGAGTGCGTCGTACACGTCCGCCACCGCGACGATGCGCGCAGCGAGCGAGATGTCCTCGCCGCTCTTGTGGTCCGGATAGCCAGAGCCGTCCCAGCGCTCGTGATGCTCGCGCGCGACGGCCCGCCCGGTCGCGAAGAACTTCGCGTCGCCGAGCATGGCCTCGCCGTCGATGCAGTGCTGCTTCATGACGTCGAACTGGTCGACCGAGAGCTCGTGCGGCGCGCCGAGGATGTCGTCCGGCGTCTGGATCTTGCCCACGTCGTGGAGGACGCTCGAGTAGCCGAACTCCTCGATCGTCGCCGGCGGCAGGCCGAGCTGGCCTGAGAGCGCCTCGACGTACTTCCGCACGCGGAGCAGATGTTGCCCGGTGGTCATGTCCTTCAGCGAGACGGCCATGAGGATGTGGCTCACGCCCTGGAGCCCGGTGCGGCGCAGCTCGACGTTCGCGTTCTGCTCCGCGACGAGCGAGCGCTCGAGCTCGCGGCGGCGCTCGCGCTCGAGGCGTAGCAGGGTCGCGAGGTCCTCGGCGTAGCGCGTGGCCTGTCGCTCGAGGAGCGCCAGCTCACCGAGCTTCGCGTCGAAGTCCTTGGAGAGGCGCTGCTCGCGCGCGTAGACGGCCGCGAAGTCGGTCGCCATGCGCAGGGCCTGGGCGTTCGCCTGCTCGGACACGCGGATCGCCTGCGCGAGGAGCTGGCGGAAGATGTCCGGCGCCTTCTGTTCGACGTCGGTCACGTCCGACAACGCGGGCGCGAGCTCGACGAGCTCGACGCTCCGGCCTAGGCCGGTATGCAGCGCGGTCGGTCGCTCGCCGTCCACCGGGGGCTCGTTATGAGGCCGGAGCGAGGATCGTGCGGATGGTGTCGATGAGCTCGAGCGGGCCGAACGGCTTGGTCAGGTACTGCGCCGCGCCCGCGGCGAAGCCGACCGCGCGGTCGCTCTCGCTGTCGTGCGCGGTGAGCATGACGATCGGAATGCCCTTCGTGTCCGCGCCGGCCTTCAGCTCGCGGCAGACGTCGAACCCGTTCGGGCCGGCGCCCATGTCCACGTCGAGGAGCATGAGGTCCGGGTGCTCCGAGCGCGCCATCTCGAGCGCCTTCTGGCCGTTCTCGGCCTCGAGGATGGTCCAGCCCTGCGTCGACAGGGTGATCCGCACCATTTGGCGGATCGGGACGAGGTCGTCAGCGATCAGCAGCTTCGCCATGTCGTAGGCACCTTTCATCACGGCCATACCGAGAACGATGGCCGAACTCTACGGGGGCCGAGACCCCCCGCCGGGGGAAGCTCATACGGCTTCCCTCGGACGTGCTGCCGCCTTGTCGCGGGACCAGGCGTCGAGGGTGATGACGCCCAACCGGGCGGCCTCCGCGACGGCCTCCAGCCGGGAGTGGGCCCCAAGCTTGCGCAGGATCGCCTGCACGTGCGCCCGCAGGGTGGCGCTCGAGATGCCGAGCTGGTCGGAGGCCTGGGTCGTGGAGGCGCCTTCCGCGAGGAGCTGTAGGACTTCGAGCTCGCGAGCGGTGAGCGGCTCCAGTGGGCGCGGCCGCGACTCGCGCTCGAGGAGGAGCCGTTGGAGCTCGCTCGGTGCGAAGAGGATCTCGCCGAGCGCCGCGGCGCGCACAACCTCGACGACCTCTTCGAACGGACGGTCCTTCGTGAGGTGTCCGACCGCGCCGGATCGGGCCACATCGGAGAGGACCGAGACCGACGGGTCGCCGGTGAGGATGAGGACCGACGTGTCGGGCAGCGTCGCCCGCACGGTGCGCGCGATGTCGGCTCCGGTGCCATCGGGGAGGTGGTAGTCCGCGAGGACCACGTCCGGGCGCGCCTCGGTCATGCGGCGGACGGCGGTCTGCACGTCGTGGACGACATCGATCACCTCGATCCCGTCCGCGCTCCGCAGCGCGACCCGCAGCAGCTCCGCGAAGAGCCGCTCGTCGTCGACGATGAGCACCCTCGTCTTGGTCTTCGTTCCGATCGTCATGATCCCGTCGCCTCCCCTCGATCGTGGCCGCGGACACCGGCGGCCAGCGCGGCGACGACCGCCGCGTCGAGCTCGCCACGCTGGACGGACTGCTGAAGGATCTGCACCGCCGCGTCGGCCGACATCGCCGGGCGATCGGGGCGCGCGATCCGGAGCGCCTCGTAGCGGTCCGCGACCGCGACGATGCGCACCTCGAGCGGGATCTGCGGCGCCTTGAGGCCGTCCGGGTACCCGCTGCCGTCGAGGTGCTCGTGGTGCGAGCGCACGATCGGGAGGAGCCGCGCGAGCGGCCGGAACGGCGCCAGCAGCTCCTGGCCGAGGGCCGGATGCTGCTCGATCTGCGCGCGCTCGGCGGCGGTGATCTCGCCCCGGCTGCGGACCAGACCGAGCGGAAGCTTCGTGTTGCCGATGTCGCGGAGCAGTGCGCCGACGCGGATGTTCTGGCACGTCTGCGAGTCGAGACCGAGCGCCTTGGCGATCGCGACCGCGCGGCCCGCGACTCGCTCGCTGTGGCCGGCCGTCGATCGATCGTGCGACTCGAACGCCATCGCGAGGGCGATGAGCGCGTCGGCGGCCGCGTCGACGTCCCGCCCAAGCTGGTGCTCGCGGACGGCGAGATCGGCGATGCGGGCGAGCTCGTCATTGAGGACGACCGTGTCGGGGCTGGCCGGTGCGCCCGCGGCAGCGACGCGCAGGACGGTCGGTCCCTCATTGCCCATCTGGCTCGCGACGGTCGCGTCGGC
>DATCQC010000015.1:0-6455 GCA_036569685.1 Candidatus Limnocylindria bacterium
CTCGCGTCCGTTCCTCGGCATCGAGACGCCGCTCGACGAGCTGAACGCGTCGACGTTCGAGACCTGGCGCGCACGTCCGATGGCCGAGCGCTGGGATCGGTGGGCCAAAGCGCATGTCGGCATGATCGGCGCGTTCCGCGCCCTCGAGCCGGACCAGCTTCTGCAAGCGGAGGGTGGCATGGAGGGGATGAAGCGCTACTTCGCCGTCCCGGGGCTCATCCATCTCCGCATGCATCGCGAGAACATCGCATCGGCGTTGAAGGAGACCAGCACGACATGACCGTGATGACCAAGACCGACATTCCGCTCGTCGACCTGGTGGCGCAGTACCGCACGATCCGCGACGAGGTCCGGGCCGCGATCGACGACGTGCTCGAGGGCATGCAGCTCACGATCGGACCGAACGTGCGGGCGTTCGATCAGGAGTTCGCGGCCTTCTGCGGCGCGAAGCACGCGATCGGGGTGGGCAGCGGCACGGACGCGCTCCAGCTCGCGATCCGCGCACTCGGCATCTCTTCGGGCGACGAGGTCATCACCGTCTCACACACGTTCTTCGCGACGGTCGAGGCGATCCTCTACTCCGGCGCGCGGCCGATCCTCGTGGACGTCGACGAGAAGACCTTCAACATGGACTACGCGGCCGCGGTGCAGGCGATCACGCCGCGCACGAAGGCGATCATGCCCGTCCACCTGTACGGGCGGACCGCGGACCTCAAGCCGCTCCTCTCGCTCGCGAGGGAGAAGGGCCTGCAGGTCATCGAGGACGCCTGCCAGGCCCATGGCGCGATGCTCGACACCGGTGCGAAGGCCGGGGCGTCCGGCCGCGTCTCGGCGTTCTCCTTCTATTGCAGCAAGAACCTGGGCGCGTACGGCGAGGCGGGCAGCATCACCACCAACGACGACGCGCTGGCCACGGAGCTCCGCTCGCTGCGCGAGCACGGGCAGAGCACGCGCTACTACCACCCGGTGGTCGGCTACAACGCACGGCTCGACGAGATCCAGGCCGCGATCCTCCGCATCAAGCTGCGCAAGCTGCCGGAGTGGAACGCCCGCCGGATCGCGATCGCCCGCCATTACAACGATCGCTTGGTGGGCAGCGGTGTCATCGCGCCCGAGATCCCGGAGGGTGGCCGCCACGTCTTCCACTGCTACGTCGTCCGCGTTCCCGGCGGAAAGCGCGACGCGCTGCGCCAGTACCTCTCCGAGCGCGGCATCGGCACCGGCGTGCACTACCCCGTGCCGATCCACCTCCAGGAGGCCTCCGCATTCCTCGGCTACCGGCACGGCGACTTCCCGGTCACCGAGCGGCTCGCGAACGAAGTGGTGTCGCTTCCGATGTACCCGGAGCTCACCGATACGCAGGTCGATACGGTCGCCGAAGCGGTCGCTGGATTCATGCGCGCGTGACGAGCCGCGTCGTCAAGGCCGTTCACGGGATCCAGACCGTCCAACCGGACCCCGCGGACGAGTTGAAGGAGTCCGCGGACCTCCGCGCGACGGAATCGAAGGAGCAGCTGCTCGCGCGATACAGCGCCGCCTGCTACGACGACAGCGCGTCCGGCGCGCGCGCCCGGCGCGTGATCCTGCGCGCGATCTGCAAGGCGTTCGGCAACGGCGTGAAGGTGGGGGTCGGCGTGCTCGTGCTTCACCCCCACACCTTCGAGATCGGCGATAGCGTGTTCATCGGGAACCAGACGTTCCTGCAGGGCCGGCACGACGGCCGATGCGTCATCGGTGCGCACACCTGGATCGGCCCGCAGTCGTACTTCGACTGCCGCGACCTGCAGCTCGGCGAGTACGTCGGCTGGGGGCCCGGTGCGAAGGTCCTCGGCAGCGAGCACACCGGCGACCCGCAGGACGTCCCGATCATCCAGACCGACCTCGTGATCAAGCCGGTGCGGGTCGAGGACGGCGCGGACGTCGGGGTGAACGCGGTGCTGCTGCCCGGCGTGACCGTGGGTACGGGCGCGATCGTCGGCGCGGGCGCCGTCGTCACGAAGGACGTGGCGCCGAACACCATCGTGGCCGGCGTGCCGGCGAAGCTCCTGCGCTCGCGCTCGGACCGCGCGGCCGAATGAAGGTCGTCCCGCGCCAGCCCGGGGACACCTCGCCGGCGCTGCCGCCGATCGTGGCCGAGGCCCTCCGGAAGGCCGGCAAAGATCCGGCGAAGTTCGTCCTCGCTCCCGGCGAGGACGGCGGACCGCTCAGCGGGGGCGTCGGCCTGCCGCCATCCGGGCGCTCGCTCGAGCACCGGTTCCTGTTCACGGATCGGGCCGACGCGCTTCGGACCGTGGACACGTTCGCGGACCGCGGACGGCCGGTCACGATCACCCGGGACGCGCAGGGCTGGTGGCTCGCGATCAATGGCGCGGCCGACCCCGGCCTGAGCGACGACGACGAGCACCGCCAGATCGCGGCGGAGGTCACGCCGCTTGGCGGTCAGGATCGCGGCATGGGGCGGATGACCGTCACGACCAAGTTCAGCGTCAAGTGAGCGCGCTCTCCGGCGCGCGCGTCGTCGTCACCGGCGGGGCCGGGAACGTCGGCTCGCACATCGTCGATGCGGCGATCGCCGCGGGCGCGCGGGAGGTCGTCGCGCTCGACGCCCTGGTGCGTGGCGTTCCCGAGAACCTCGATGCCGCGCTCAAGACCGGGAAGGCCATGCTGCGCGAGCTCGACATCCGGGACCGCGAGGCCGTGGCCGCGTCGATCGACGGCGCAGACGTCGTCTTCCATCAGGCGGCGCTCCGCTGGACGCGTTGTCAGGAATCGCCCCGCGAGTGCCAGGAGGTCATGGTCGACGGCACGTTCAACGTGCTCGAGGCCGCGGCCGCCGCGAAGGCGAAGCACGTCGTGCTCGCGTCGAGCGCCGTCGTGTACGGCGAGCCCGAGGCACTGCCGATGCACGAGGATCAGTCGCTGCGCGGCACGACCTTCTACGGATCGATGAAGGTCGCGAACGAACAGCTCGCGCGCGCGTATTCGCAGCTGCACGGCATGCCGACCGCGGCGCTCCGGTACTTCAACGTGTATGGGCCCCGCATGGACGTGCGATCACGATTCGTCGAGGTCATGGTCCGCTGGCTGAACCTGATCGATGAGGGCAAGCCGCTCACGCTGTTCGGCGACGGATCGTCGTCCGTGGATTTCGTGTACGTCGGGGACGTCGTCCGCGCGAATCTGCTCGCGTGCGACACCGACCGTCCGGCCGTTATCGTGAACGTCTGCAGCGGGGTCGAGACCACGATGCGTGACCTCGCCGCCCTCCTGTTGCGGCTCACCGGCAGCTCCGTCGGAATGGAGTTCAAGCCACAGCCGGCGGGCGCCCTGCCCGCGCGGCGGGTGGGCGATCCGAGGAGGGCTCGAGAATTGCTTGGCTTCGAGGCAGCAACAAGACTCGAAGACGGCGTACGCAAGCTCATCGAATGGCGGAAAGAGGTCTTGCAGAAGAATGGCAATTGAGGCCAAGAAGAAGCTCAACGTCCCGATCACGAAGCCGTCGCTCGGCGAGGAAGAGGCGCGGGCGCCGTACGAGTCGATCAAGTCGGGGTGGGTGACCCAGGGCCCGAAGGTCGCCGAGTTCGAGAAGGCCGTCGCGTCGTACGTCGGCGCGAAGCACGGCATCGCGACGACCTCGTGCACCACGGGGCTGCACCTGGCGCTCGCGACCGCGGGCATCGGCGCCGGCGACGAGGTGATCGTTCCGTCGTTCACGTTCATCGCATCGGCGAACGCGATCCTCTACACCGGGGCGACCGTGGTGTTCGCGGACATCGATCCGCGCACGTACAACATCGACCCGGCCGACATCGAGCACCGGATCACCAAGCGCACGAAGGCGATCATGCCGGTGGACCAGATCGGCCTGTCCTGCGACATGGACCCGATCAACGCGATCGCCAAGAAGCACGGCATCGACGTCGTCGAGGACGCGGCGCCGACGATCGGCAGCGACTGCAAGGGACGCAAGACCGGCTCGAACGCGCACCAGACCGTCTTCAGCTTCCATCCGCGCAAGGTCATCACGACCGGCGAGGGCGGCATGATCACGACCGACGACGACGCGCTCGCGGACCGCGCGCGCAAGCTCCGCGCCCACGGGATGAGCGTCTCCGACCTGGACCGCCACACGGCCGACCGGGTGATCATCGAGGAATACAACGAGCTGGGCTTCAACTACCGGATGACCGACATCCAGGCCTCGATCGGCCTTGTGCAGCTGCGCCGGCTTCCCGAGCTGCTGCGCATCCGCATCGAGAAGGCGGAGCGGTACAACCGTGAGCTGCCGGCGATCAAGGGTCTCGAGGTCCCGTACGTGCCACCGTACGCGACGCACACGTACCAGAGCTACTGCCTGCGCCTGTTGAAGGATTGCAAGCTCGACCGCGAGACCCTCATGACGAACCTGCTGCACCGGGGCATCGCGACGCGGCGCGGGGTCATGGCCTCGCACCTCGAGAAGACCTACCTCGACCGCATCGGGAAGGTCTCGCTCCCGGTCACCGAGGAGGCGACGGAGCACACGATGCTCATCCCGCTGTTCGCGACGATGACCGACGAGGAGCAGACGTACGTCATCGACGCGCTGCGCGAGGAGCTGGGAGCTGCCTGACGCGACGCCGGTCGAGCTGATCATCTACTCCGACTTCGTCTGACCGTGGTGCTATATCGACTCCGTGCGAGTCGACCGGCTCGTGGCGGAGGGCCGGGTCGAGGTCTCCTGGCTCCCGTTCGAGCTGCATCCCGAGGCTCCGCTCGAAGGTAGCCGGATGCCGGAGCGGATCCGCGGCGCGTGGGGCCGCCTCGAGACGGTCGCCGCCGAGGTCGGGCTCACGATGAAGCGCCCCGACCGCGTGATCAACTCCCGTCTCGCCCTCTCGACGGCCGAGTTCGCGCGCGACCACGGGAAGTACGACGAGGTGCGGGTCGCCCTCACGAAGGCGCACTGGGAAGGCACCGCGCAGCTGGACCGCGTGGAAGATCTGCGGCGCGTCGTGGCCGACGCCGGTCTCGATCCCGATGCGTTGGAACGCGAGCTGGATGCCGGACGCTACGAGGCGCTCCTGGACCAGCACCGCGCGGACGCGGAGTCCGTCGGGATCAACGCGATCCCCGCTCACATCGTCGGCCAGCGCTATCTTCTGGTCGGAGCTCAGCCCTACGACGCCTTCATCGAGGTCTTGGACGCGCTGCGGGCCTAGTCCTTGCCGTGGCAGGCGGCCAGTCGCTTACGCTCCCGCCCGATGACCACGACCAGCGCGCTGACCCCGCGGATCGCGGTCGTCATCCCGGCCTACAACGCCTCCGGCACCGTTGCCGCGGTCGTCGCCGGCATACCCGCGACCGTGAGCGACATCGTCGTTGTCGACGATGCCAGCGCCGAACCGCTCGGGCAGCTGGCCGACCCACGGGTCGTGTTGCTGCGAAACGATGCGAATCGCGGCGTCGGCGGCGCAACGCTCACCGGCTACGACGCGGCGATCGCGCGCGGCGCCGAGGTGCTCGTGAAGATGGACGCCGACGGCCAGATGGATTCGCGCCACCTGCCCGCGCTCGTTCGGCCGATCGTCGATGGCCGCGCCGACTACACGAAGGGCAACCGCTTCCTCCACTCGGTCGAGCTGCGCACGATGCCGAGCAGCCGGCGCGCCGGAAACGCGGGGCTGTCCTTCTTCACGAAGCTCGCCTCCGGCTACTGGCCGGTCTTCGATCCGACGAACGGCTACACCGCGATCCACGCGTCGCTTGTGCCGGCGCTCGATCGCTCGCGGATATCCGAGCGATTCTTCTTCGAGACGAGCATGCTGCTCGAGCTCGGCCGCCTGCGCGCGGTCGTGCACGACGTGCCGATCCCCGCGCGCTACCAGGGCGAGCGGAGCGCGCTCTCGAAGCGGCGCGCGGCCGGCGAGTTTCCGCCACGGCTGGCCGCCGCGACGTGGCGCCGGATCCAGCGCCAATATTTCATCCAGGACTTCACGCCCGTTTCACTGTTCCTCGTGGCGGGGACGCTGCTCCTGCTGTTCGGCCTCATCTGGGGCGCGTACCACTGGGCCGAGTCGATCCGGTTCGGCGTCGCGGCGACCACCGGCACGGTGATGCTCGCCGTGCTGCCGGTGATCATCGGCGTGCAGCTGCTGCTCCAGGCCCTCGCGCAGGACATCGGCAACGTGCCGACCCGGCCCATCCACGAGCTGCTGGCCGCGGAGTAGCGACTAGGCAGGCTTCATGAGCTGGATCATGTCCTTCAATCTCCGGTAGCCCATCGACTCGTTGATATGCAGGATCGGCGCGTTCTCCCCGTCGTTGTCGGTCCGCACCCGATCGACGCCGAGCACGATCGCCTGCATCACCGTCTCGATCTTGAGCGCGCGGGCGACGCCGCGGCCGCGCACCTTGCGCGCGGTGCCGGTCCAGTCCGTCTCGACGATGCCGCGTGTCGGCGGGAAGCTGAGCTG
>DATCQC010000016.1:0-11233 GCA_036569685.1 Candidatus Limnocylindria bacterium
GCAGGTCCTGCAGATCGCGGAGCCGCACGCGCGCGCGATTCACGAGGTACTCGGCCTCGCCGTTCTTGTACAAGCGGCGGCCGACCTCGATCTCATTGAATTCGATCGGCAGGCGCCGCGAGGAATTGTCGAGCTGGATGATCGCCTCGGCCATGCCGAGACCCCTGCGGGTCTCGGAGCCTGCGAAGATGAGCTCCTCGTTCTTCTTCGCGCGAAGGATGCGTGCGTTGTTCTCACCGAGTGCCCAACGGATCGCGTCGGCCACGTTCGACTTCCCGCTGCCGTTCGGCCCGATGATCGCCGTGATGCCCGGCGCGAATTCCAAGTGCGTTGGATGGACGAAGCTCTTGAATCCGGTGAGCGTCAGCGTCTTGAGGACGGCGTTCGCGCCGGTGTTGCCGCCCTCGATCACCTTGAGCTCGTCGGTCATCGCGCCGTCGACTCGAGGAGCGCGGCCGCCGCGTTCTCCTGCGCTTCGCGCTTCGAGCGGCCCGCGCCCCGCGCGTGCAGCTCGCCGACGGCCACGTCGACGAGGAACTCGCGCGCGTGCTCCGGCCCGGTCGTTTCCGCGACGTCGTACGACGGGAGCGGCAGGCCCTGGCCCTGCGCCCACTCCTGCAGGACGGTCTTCGGCGAGCGCCGCGGCTCCGCCGCCGCGGCGACGATCGTGTCCTTCATCGTGCGGAGCACGAACTCGCGCGCGGCATCGAAGCTGCCGTCGACGTACACCGCACCGAGCACCGACTCGTAGAGGCTCGCGCCGAGGCCGACCCGCTGCCGGCCACCCGTCTCCGCCTCGCCCCGACCGAGGCGCGCGCGCTCGGGCAGACCGAGCCGCTGCGCGAGCTTCGACAGCGGCGGACCCGAGACGAGCTGCGCGCGCATCGCCGTGAGCTCACCCTCGGTCGCGTCGGGATGGCTCTGATACAGGAGCTCGCCGATCACCAGGTCGACGACCGCGTCACCGAGGAACTCGAGACGTTCGAAGTCCTCTAGCTCCATGTCAGCGTGCTCGTGCAGGTACGAGCTGTGCGTGAGCGCCGTCGCCAGCAGCGACGGATCACGGAACCGGTAGCCGCCGATCTCTTCGTCCGCCATGACCCCTTTCGATAACCGAAGAGGCAGCGGCCGAATGCCGCTGCCTCCCCTGGTCGCCATTTCGTGCGTCGCGTGGAACGTCAGGCCACGTGTTCCTCGATGTACTCCTGAGCGTCGCCCACGCTCTTGATCTTCTCGGCATCCTCGTCCGAGATCTCCATCCCGAACTCTTCCTCGAGGCTCATGATGAGCTCGACGAGGTCGAGGGAGTCAGCGTTGAGGTCGTCGACGAACGAGGCCTCTGGCTTCACATCCGCTTCGTCGACGCCGAGCTGCTCGACGACGATCTTCTTGAGGCGCTCGTACATCTTCTGGTCCGCCAACAGCGCAAACCTCCCTGCCGCAACTTCCACGCTTGCCGGCTTCGCCCCCGGCGCCCGCGCAAGTGTCGGGCTAGGCACGCTTGCCCGTCAATCGGCGCCCCCGGTCCGCCCGCCGACGGCCGTCGCGAGCACGCCGTTCACGAACTTGGGCGCCGCCTCGGACCCGAAGAGCTTGGCCAGCTCGACCGCTTCGTCGATGATCACCCCGGCCGGCGCGTCGCCCGAGATGCGGAGCTCGTACAGCGCGATGCGGAGCACGTTCTTGTCGATCTTGGCCATCTGCTCGATCGGCCACTCCGGTGCCAGGGTGGCGATCTCCGCGTCGAGCTCCCTGCGGTGGGCGAGAACGCCTTCGACGAGCTCCCAGGCGAAATTCGCGGCCTCCTCGGTCAGGCCGGCGCGGAAGGCGCCGCGGGTCCAGGTGTCCTTCGGGTCACCGCGGTTGAAGTCGATCTCGAACAGCGTCTGCAGGGCCACGCGGCGCGCCGGGTGACGGCCTGCGCGCTCGATCCGCTTCACGCGACACCGCTCCGGCTCTGCTCGGCGAGAGCGGCGATGAGCCCCTGAGCCACCGACCGTTCGGCCACGGCGATCGCGTGCCGGACCATGTTCGCC
Source organism: Candidatus Limnocylindria bacterium (assembly GCA_036569685.1). Lineage (GTDB taxonomy): Bacteria > Chloroflexota > Limnocylindria > P2-11E > P2-11E > UBA4735. The sequence goes on from DATCQC010000016.1 coordinate 2,037, forward strand.
CGAGCCCGGCCGTGCGTGACCACCGACACGCCGTTCACCCCGAGGAGTGGCGCCGACGCGTACTCGTCGTAATCCAGACGATGCCGCAGCTTGCGGACGCCACCCAGCGCGAAGACGTACGCGACCTTCCCACGGACGCCGCCGAAGATGTCGTTGCGGATGCCCTCGCGGAAGACGTCGACGACACCCTCCATCCCCTTGGCCAGCACGTTGCCGGTGAACCCGTCGCACACGACGATGTCCGTCGTCCCGCGCAGCGGATCCCGGCCCTCGATGTTGCCGAAGAAGTTGATGTCCGTCGCCCCCGCCAGGAGGGCGTGGGCCTCCTGCTGCACGCGCCCGCCCTTCTCCGGCTCCTCGCCCACATTCATGAGCCCGACCGTCGGCTCGCTCACGCCGTGCACGCGCTCCATGAACCGCGAGGCCATGCGCGCGTACTGCAGCAAGTTGCTCGGCTCTGCGTCCATCGTCGCGCCGGCATCGATGAGGCACGCCGGCTTTCCCTTGGTCGTCGGCAGCATCCCGCAGAGCGCCGGACGGTCGATGCCACGGATCCGTCCGAGCACCAGGAGCGCCGCGGCCATCGTCGCCCCGGTATTCCCTGCGCTGACGACCGCCTCCGCGTCGCCGCGCTTCACGAGCGCCGTCGCGACCCCGATCGACGTGTCGCCGCGCCGGCGGAGCGCGTTCGACGGATGCTCGTGCATCTCGACGACATCACGGGCGTCGACGACGGTGATGCCCGGCCGGGGCGCCGTCCCGAGCGCGGACCGGACGATCTCGTCACGGCCGACGAGCACGATCTCCGCGATGCCGCCCTCCGCCCGGTACAGCAACGCGCCCCGAACGATCTCGTCCGGGGCGTGGTCACCACCCATCGCGTCGACCGCGATGCGCATCAGCTCAAGTGCTGCTGGGAGTGCGCTTCTTGGAGCGGATCTTGATCACCTGCCGGCCGCGGTACATCCCGCAGTGCGGGCAGGCTTGATGTGACGGCTTCGGGCTCTTGCACTGGGGGCACGGCACGAGGTTCGCGGCGCGCAGCCGAAGGTGGCTGCGGCGGTCGCCCTGCGCGGCGTGCGGGGTTCGCTTTTTCGGTTCACCGGCCAATTCGTGGACTCCCTCTATTACTCGTCGATGATTGTAGGTAGTCATCCGCCCGCGCGGAGGACCGCGAGACCGAATCCCATCAGGGTCGATATCTCGACGAGCCAGAAGCCGATGCCGTTCGCCTCATCCTGGCCGCCGAGCGGTGCGGCGTGGGAGATGAGATGGGAGACCGTCAGCTCGGTCGGCCCGGCGCGCCGAGCGTCCACGGCCGCCTCGGCCTCGGCGATCGGCTCGAACCGGTCGTTCGCGTCGTGCAGCCAGAAGACCGGAGGGCGGATCGTCGCCCAGCCGGCTCGGGGCGACAGCTCATCGAACGTCGCGCGCATCGATGGCGGAAGCGCGCGCAGCCGAGCAAGGACCGCGTCGTACCCACCGGCGGCGAGCGCCGACTGCAATGCCGTCCGATCACCTTCGTCGTCGAACGCGGCAAGCGCGGCAGCGGGAAGCCGGTCGCGCACCTCGGGGTCCGCCGGCCAGGGCTGGAGCGTGGCGCCGCGCCGCTGGGTCAAGCTCGCGACGCTCGCGAGGTATGTGTCGAGGTCGTAGTACGTTCCGAGCACGGCCAGGTAGTCGGCGTGCGCGAGCGCACCGCCGCGAGCCGCCGAGGCGACCATGATCCCGCCGCCGATCGAGAAGCCGAATGCGCCCGCCGGCCGATCGGCGGTCTCCGGCAGACCCCGAAGCAGCGCGAACGCCGCGTCCAGCTGGGCCGTGGCACCTGACTCGAATCGTCCCTCCTTGAGGAAGGGGAACTCCGGCAGCATCACGAGATAGCCACCCCGAGCGAGCGCTTCCGCCAAGCGGCGGGTCTCCGGATCGTCGTTGCCCGCAGCCGTCGCACCGTTGGCGAGCATGATCCCGGGATGACGATCGGCCCACCCGGGCCGCCACCACGACACGCGCATCTCGGAGCCGGCGAAACGCTCACGGGTCTCGGTCTCCCGTGGCGATGGACTGACGGCGGCCGCGGCGTTCGGATATCCGAGCGCGGTCGAATAGATGTCCGCGACGATGACGGTGGCCTGGAGGCCAGGTCGGATCACCGGTCGCCACAAAAGACCGAACGCGACGATCAGCACGACGAGCGCGAGGCGGCGCTTCATCTGGTCGTCCGGCTCAGTCCGGCGCGATCTTGTCCCTGAGCTCCTGGAGCGCCGTCCAGCGCGCGTCGATCGCTTCGTCGTGCGTGTGCGGACGCTCGTTCAGATCGACGCCACAGACCGGGCAGAGCCCCGCGCAGTCGGCCCGGCAGAGCGCCGCGACCGGCGTGACGAGGATCAGCTCCTCGCGAAGCAGGGGGACCAGATCGACCTTGAAGTCCGAGCCGATCGTCTTCGCGTCGAGCGGCGGCTCGACGACGCCGACGCCGTGCTCGACGGGGGCCGTCGCGTAGTACTGCTCCGCGAAGTCGGCGTGCACCGGCGTATCGATCGGCACGAGGCAGCGGGCGCACTGGCCGGCGACGTGCGCGTCGGCCGAGCCTTCGAAGTAGGCGCCGGGGTTGGTGTGGGTCGCGTGCACGAGCGCGTCGATATCGACGATGTCCGCATCCAGCAGGCCCGCGTTCTCACCGCGCGGGTCGATGGGCGACTCCAGGACGTCGTAGTCGACGCGGGTGCCGAGCGGCTGTTTCAGCAGAGGCGCGACGTTGATGACCACGCGTTACCACCTATTCGCGAACTGGTTCGGGGCGCCGCTCGTCGAGCACCTCGAGGCTCTTCTTCACGATCGACAGCGTCTTCACGAGATCGCTCTCGAGCCGGATGAGCACATCGGATGCGTACTGGTCGGCGCCGCGCATCGTTTCATCCGCTTTCGTCTGCGCGCTCTTCTCCATGTCTCCGGCGCGGGTCTCCGCCTCGCGGAGGATGGACTGGTCCTGCAGCAGGATGGCCGCCTGCTCCTGGGCCGCGCCGATGATCTGCTCGCTTTCCTCGCGAGCCTTCTGCACGACGCGCTCGCTCTCCTGGACGATCCGGCGGGCCTGCTTCACCTCTTCGGGGATCGCGACGCGCATCTGGTCGATGAGGTCGAGGACCGCGGCCTGCTCGAGGATGATCTGACTGGTCATGGGGACCTTGCGCGCGTTGACGACGAGCGCTTCCAGCCGCTCGACGAGGAACTGGATGTCCATCGTTACCCTCCCGCGGAAGCCTCTTCACTGTACTGGAGCAGCAGGAGCGTCTCCTCGCCGATCTCCTTCGTGCGCGTGATCCGCAGGGTCGCCGGGATGGCCGGGAGGTGCTTGCGGAGCGCACGCGAGACGATCAGCCTGTCGGGGGCCGCGAGCTTCGCGAGCACGCGGCCGTGCGTCTCGACGTCGGCGAACGGCGGGTCGCAGAACGCGATGTCCGCGCGCGCCGGACCCGACAGATACGCGAGCACGTCGGCCCGAATGACGGTCGCTCGGTCGGCCAGGCCGGCCGTCTCGAGGTTCCGCGCGATGGCGGCGACCGCTCTGGCGTCCCGCTCCACGAACGTCGCGTGGCCCGCGCCGCGCGACAGCGCTTCGATCCCGAGCGCGCCCGACCCCGCGAACAGGTCGAGCACGTCGGCCTCGATCAGCACCGGCGTCAGGATGCCGAACAGCGTCTCGCGGATCCGGTCGGTCGCGGCGCGGGTCCGCCCGCCCTCGGGCACGACGAGCCGCCGGCCTTTGGCGATGCCGGCGATGACCCTCATCTAGGCGAGCGCGTACCGGCGCCAGAGCGCTTCGACCGCGACGGCGAGGCCCGCGTGCTCGGGGCGCTCGAGCGTCGGATCGCGCCCGAGGATCGCGTCGGCATCCGCGGCGGTCTCCCGCGCGAGGCGAGGATCCACGTCCTTGAGGTCCACGATCCGAAGCTCGTCCACGCCGCTCTGCACGTCGCCGAGGAACTCGCCCGCCCCGCGGATCTCGAGATCGCGCTGCGCGAGGGCGAAGCCGTCGAGGGGCTTGCCATCCTTCTGCTCGACCATCGCCTGGAGGCGCTCGGAGTCGCCGGCGTCATCGCTCACGAGCACGGCGAAGGAGCGCGTCTCCCCGCGGCCGACGCGGCCGCGGAGCTGATGCAGCTGCGCGAGCCCGAATCGCTCGGCGCCGAGGATCACCATGACCGTCGCGTTCGGCACGTCGATCCCCACCTCCACGACGGTCGTCGCGACGAGCACGTCGAGCTCGCGCGCCGCGAACGCGCGCATGGTCGCGTCGCGCTCCTTCGCCGGCATCCGGCCATGAAGAAGCGCGACGCGCAGCCCCTTCAGCGCTTCGGTGCTCAGCTCCTGGTACGTCTCGATCGCGCTCGGCGCGTCGTCCTCGCCGTCGGCCGGGTCGATACGCGGCGTGACGATGAACGCCTGCTCCCCGTTCGCGATGTGGTCGCGCAGCCAGGGCCAGACCTTGGGGAGCGCCTCCGGCGGCCGGACCTCCGTGCGGATCTCCTGCCGGCCGGCGGGCAGCTCCCTCAGGATCGACAGGTCGAGGTCGCGGTAGATCGTCTGGGTCAGCGTGCGCGGGATGGGCGTCGCCGTCGTCAGCAGCAGGTGCGGGTCGACGCCTTTCTCGCGCAGCGTCGTGCGCTGGCGGACGCCGAAGCGGTGCTGCTCGTCCACCACCGCGAGCCCGAGCCGCTTGAACTCGACGCCCTCGACGACGAGCGCGTGCGTACCGACGACGACGTCGAGCTCGCCCGCTTCGAGGCGCGCGAGGATGTCGCGCCGGTCGGACCCGCTCACGCTGGATGTCAGCAGGCGGACCGACGGCCCACCGTTCGCGAACAGCATCGTGAGGGTCCGAAAGTGTTGCTCCGCGAGCAGCTCGGTCGGGGCCATGAGCGCGGCCTGCGCGCCCGACGCCACGGCGATCCGCGCGGCGAGCGCCGCCACGACCGTCTTCCCCGACCCGACGTCGCCCTCGAGGAGCCGCGACATCGGGATCGTGCGCCCGATGTCAGCGCGGATCTCGGCGAACGCCTCGAGCTGGCCCGCGGTGAGGGTGAACGGCAGGGCGGCGATCCACTCGCGGACCGCGGCATCCGGGGCCGCGAGCGTGGGCGCCCTGGCATCTTTCTGCCAGCGCGCGCGGCGCTGCGCGAGGCCGAGCTGGAGCACCAGGAGCTCGTCGAAGGCGAGCCGGCGGCGGCCCTCGATGAGCCGCGCCTCCGTCGACGGGAAATGGACCTCCTTCAACGCCTCGGCCAACGGCAGGAGCTCACGGCGCTCGCGGATCGCCGGCGGCAGCTCGTCCGCGACCTCGGTCACGACCGGCGATCGCTTCGGTGCGCCTTCGACCGCGGTGTGCAGCCAGCGGCGGAGATGTCCCTCCTTCAACCCCTCGGTCAGCTTGTAGACCGGGACCATCCGCCCGGTGTGCACGCGTTCGGCATCGGCGGCCTCGACCTTCGGGTTCGAGAGCTGGAGTGACCGTCCGAACCACGTCGCCTTGCCCGACAGCCGGATGAGCTGCCCCTCGCGGAACCGCTCCTTGATGAACTGGCGCCCGAACCACGTGGCCTTCACGCCGGAGGGCCGAAGATCCGCCGGATCGAGCAGCTCGACCTCGGTCATCATCTGACCGCGCGCGGTCCGGCGCTGTCCGATCGCGCCGACGATCGCCTCCGTCGTCTGCTCGCGCTCGGCCAGGAGATGGCGCACCGGACGGATGTCGGAGAAATCCAGGTACCGCGTCGGCAGGTGCCAGAGCAGATCCCCGATCGTGCGGATCCCGAGCCGCTCGAGGAGCTTCGCCGACTCGGTGCCGACGCCCGGCAGCGCCTCGACCTTCAGGTCGAGGCTCGTGCGGTTATTCCGCTGCGACGATGAAGGGGTAGTGCGGCTGGCCGCCATCCACGACCTCCACCTCGGCGCCCGGGAACGTCGCGCGGAGCCGGCTCGCCGCCGCGTCGCGGCGCGCGTCGTCGACGTCGGCTCCGACATAGAGCGTGAACAGGCCGGCGCCGCTCACGGTCCTGGCGGCTGCCGCGAGTGCCTGGAGCTCGTCGTCCGCGTGCGCGACGAGCTTGCCGTCGAGCAGCGCGAGGTGCTCGCCCTTTCCAACTCGCTGCCCGTCCACCTCGGCGTCGCGGATCGCGGTCGTGATCTCGATCGCGTGGGCCCGCTCCGCCGCGCCGCGCATGGTCGCGATCGCGTCCGCGGTCGACTCGCCCTGATCCCAAGCGGCGAGCGCGGCCATGCCCTGCGCGACGTTGCGCGCCGGCAGTACGGTCACCATCGTCCCGGCGGCCAGCTTCGCTGCCTGATCCGCGGCGAGGATCACGTTCTTGTCGTTCGGCAGCAGCACGACGTGGCGCGCGTTCGCGCGCATCACGGCATCGAGCAGCTGCTCGGTCGAGGGGTTCATCGTCGCCCCACCGCGCACGACGTGCGCGCCGAGCGACGCGGCGATGCGCCCCAGCCCGTCGCCCGGCACGACCGCGACGACGGCGAGCTCCGCCGTCTCGCGGGACGGCGACGCCACGGTGATGCCCGTGTCGGCCGCGTGCTGCGCGGACATCGCGTCCAGATCCTCGACGACGACGTCGCCGATGCGGCCGGCGCTCGTGGCGATGCGGATGATCTCGTGGGGATAGAGGGTGTGGACGTGGATCTTCGCGACGGTCGCGTCGCCGACGACGAGCACGCAGTCGGCGCCGAACTCGAGCATCTCCTCGCGGATCTTCTCGACCGGACGCGACGGGCTCGTGATGAGGCATTGGACGTCGTACGCGCCGGCCCAGCTCGCGACCTCGTGACTGCCCGGCTCGACCTTCGCCCCTGGACGGCTGGCCGCCTGGGCCACCGGTCCGGCAACGAACCGGCCCTCGAGCGCGGCGAGCGCGCCATCCATGAGCAGCCACAGCCCGCGCGCGCCCGCGTCGACCACACCAGCGGCTTTGTTGACGGGGTTCTCGTGCATCGTCCGGTCGACGGCGGCGCGGCCCTTGTCCACGGCTACGCCCAGCAGCTGCTCGGCGTCACCTTTGGCGCGATCGACGGCCTCGTGCATCTCCTTCAACGCGGTGAGCATCGTGCCGCCGGCCGGTTTCGTGACCGCGGCGAAGGAGTACTCGCGGCCGAGCCGGAACGCCTTCTTGATGTCGACCCCGTCGTCTCCGGCGGCGTCCTTCATTCCGCGGATGATCTGGCTGAGGAGCACGCCGCTGTTTCCTCGGGCACCCATGAGCGCGCCGTGGGTGGCGGCGGCGAGCACGGCCGCGGCCTGCGGCTCGGCCTTGCGGGCGTGCTCGAGCGCGGTCTTCATGGTGTGGAGCATGTTCGTGCCCGTGTCACCATCGGGGACCGGGTAGACGTTGAGCGCGTTGACCTCTTCGACGTTGGCTTCGAGCCGCGCCGTCGCGGCTTCGAGCGCCGCTAGGATCGCCGCGGCGTCACAGCGTGTTACGATGGTCGGACTTTACCAGTCCGCGACGCCGTCGCGGAGCGCTTTCGTTGAGGTGATTCGCTGATGCCACGTGCCTGCGCGATCTGCGGAAAGTCCGCGACCTTCGGCTCGAACGTGAGCCACTCGAAGGTCCACACCGCCCGCCGGTTCGACGCCAACCTCCACACCGCGTTGATCGACGGACAGAAGCTGCTCGTCTGCACCCGCTGCCGTCGCACCACCACGAAGCCCGCGCGCATGGCGAAGAAGGCGGCGAAGGCCGCGTCCTAGACCCGCGCGCGCTCGCTCCGCTCGTCCACCTTCAGCTGCCCGCAACCTGCGGCGATGTCCTGACCCTTGCTGATCCGCACCGTCGCCGCGATGCCGTGCGCGGTCAGCACCTCGGCGAACTTCTCCATCGTCTGGATCGGCGGACGCTTGAAACCGCCCGGCCCGGCGTTCACCGGGATGAGATTCACGTGGTAGTCGCTCGTCCGGCCGGCATGTCCGATCCGCCGCGCGAGCTCGTGCGCCGCCGCCGCTCGGTCGTTCACGCCGGCGAGCAGCACGTATTCGAAGGTGACGCGGCGCCGGGTGCGCGCGACGTAGCGCGCCGACGCCGCGAGGACCTCGTCGATCCCCCACTTCTTGTTGATCGGCATGATGGCGCCGCGCGTCGCGTCGTCCGCCGCGTGCAGCGACACGGCGAGGTTGATCGGCAGGCCCTCGCCGGCGAGCGCGTCGATCTTCGGGACGACGCCGCAGGTGGAGATGGTGAGCCGCCGCGGGCTGATCCCGAACCGGTCGGCGTCGACGAGCTCGCGTGCCGACGCGATCGTCGCGTCGTAATTGTTGAACGGCTCGCCCATCCCCATGTACACGACGTGCGAGACACGCTCGCCGCGTAGCGCGAGCTCGCGCTGCCAGTGCCGGACCTGATCGACGATCTCGCCGACCGTGAGGTTGCGGATGAGACCCATCTCGCCGGTCGCGCAGAATGCGCAGGCCATCGGGCACCCCGCCTGCGTCGAGACGCACGCCGAGTTGCGCGCGCCGTGATGCGGCATGAGCACCGTCTCGATGCGATGCCCGTCGTGCAGCTGCAGGAGGACTTTGCGCGTTTCGCCGTCCGCGCTCGCCTGCTCGAGGACCGGCTCAACGCTCGACCAGCGGAACGCCGCACCGAGCCCGTCGCGCAGATCCTTCGGGAGATCGGTGAGCTCGGCCCAGTCGGCCGCCGCGGTACGCGTCGCGTGACGGCGGATCTGCTTGAGGCGGTACGGCGGCTCGGCTCGGGCGGCGAGCCACGCGCCAAGGTCGGCGTCGGTCACGTCGCTGATCGCACGTCGCGGCGCGTTCATGGATCGAGGGTACCGGGCTACGAGGGGAGGCGGGCCTCCGCCGAACGCCCGCGCAGCCCGCGGGCCCAGTCCGCGCCGCTCATCGCGCGCCTTCCCGCCGGCCTCACCTCATCGAGCCGCAGCCAGCCCGCGCCGCCGGCCACGTGCGGTACGCCGTCGCGCAGCTCGAGCGTGCCGTGCTGGACGCCGCGGCCGCCGGTCACCGACGCCCGGAGCACGCCGAGGCGCTGGCCGCCGAACGTCGTCCACGCGCCGGGCTCGGGGTTCATCGCCCGGATGCGTCGCGCGATCGCCTCCGCAGGCTCCGTGAAGCGCAGCTCCCCGTCGGCCGTCGTGAGCTTCGGCGCCCAGGTCGCGCGCGACTCGTC
>DATCQC010000017.1:0-8817 GCA_036569685.1 Candidatus Limnocylindria bacterium
CGCGGCGTCCGGGATCATCCGGACGCCGCGTCGTTGTCATGCGTCCGCACGCAGCTCCGAGAGATCGAGGTCGCGTTCGAGGCGACGCAGCACGTCTTCGCTGATCGCGCCCCGGCTGTGCATCTCGCGTCCGCCGGCGGACGCGAGGACGAAGCTGATGCCTAGCGGCGCGGCTAGGCTCTCGGCCGTGGCGGTCTTGGAGTTCATCGTCGGGCTCGCGGTCGTCGGGTGGGTGTTGAACGACGTGTTCAACACGGTGATCCTGCCGCGCCCGTCGCCGGCGCGCTACCGGCCCGCGGGCATCCTGACACGTTGGAGCTGGCAGGTCTGGCGCAAGTACGCCGAGGCGAAGGCGGACCCGAACCGCCGCGAGCAACGCCTCGGCGTCTTCGCGCCCGGCATCGTCATGATCCTGCTCGGCCTCTGGATCGTCCTGCTCATCGTCGGGTTCTCGGTGATGCTGCTGGCACTCGGCGACGGGGTCGCGCCCAGGCTCGCGGACCTCGGGTCCGCGATGTACTTCGCCGCGATCTCGATGCTCACGATCGGGTACGGCGACTACGTCCCCACCGAGATCGGCTCGCGCCTCGTCGCCGTCGCCGCAGGCGGGGTGGGCCTCGGCATCGTGGCCCTCACGATCACGTACCTGTTCTCGCTCTACGTGAACTTCCAGCGCCGCGAGGTCGCGGTGGTCACGCTCGATGCGCGGGCCGGCGCGCCGCCGTCCGGCATCACGCTCCTCGAGACCTGCGCCGGCTTCGACAGCGATGTCGAGCTCGAGCAGGTCTTCGAGAGCTGGGAGACCTGGTCGGCGGAGGTCCTCGAGAGCCACCTCGCGTACCCGATCCTGCTGTTCTTCCGATCGACGCACGACCACGAATCGTGGGTGTCGGCGGTCGGCGCGATCCTCGACGCCACGACGCTCCTGCTCACGACGATCGAAGGGGGGCCGCGCGGTCAGGCTCGCGCGACGCGAGCCCTGGGCAGCCACCTCGTCGAGGACATCGGCCGCTCCTTCCGATTCATCGTCAACGACCGTCCGCAGGACGGCCCGATGATCGAACGCGCCGAGTTCGATGAAGCGCGGTCGCGGTTACGGGCCGCCGGCTACACGATCGTGGCCGACGCCGACGCGTCGTGGGCCGAGTTCGCGAAGCTGCGCTCCGAATACGCCGGGCCGCTCAACGCGCTCGCGCGCTACCTCGACGTGCCCCCGGCGCAATGGATCGGCGATCGCAGCTACGTGCTGCACTGAGCGAAGGGCCGCGCGCCCGCGTGGGGACTACGACGCGGCTGCGCGTACGAGGCGGAGGCCGAACGGCGCGTTCGCGTGGATCGCCTCGATGCGCGCGATCGGCACGGCGAGGAACGCCTTGACGACCTGCGGGTCGAACTGCGTGCTCGAGCAGCGGTCGATCTCGAGGAGTGCTTCGTCGAGCTGGCGGCCGCGCCGGTAGGGGCGGTCCGAGGTCATCGCGTCGAAGCTGTCGGCCACGGCGAAGATGCGCGCGCCGAGCGGGATCTGCTCGCCGGCGAGGCCCTCGGGATAGCCGTTCCCGTCCCAGCGCTCGTGATGCGCGCGGATGATCACCGCGACCTCCTCGAGGAACGGGACGTTCGCGATGATCTTCGCTCCGAGATCCGGGTGGGTCTTCATCGTGTACCACTCGTTCTCGGTGAGCGGGCCTGGCTTGCGAAGGATGTGGTCGGGCACGCCGATCTTGCCGATGTCGTGGAGGAGCGCGCCGCGGCGGAGCGTGGCGTGCTGCTCGACCGGGACGTTCAGGCCCTCGGCGATGAGCTCCATGTACCGGACGACCCGCCGGGCGTGGCCCTCGGTCTCCGTGTCGCGGACGTCCAGCGCGCTCGACAGCGCGGCCAGTGTCGCGTCGTACGTGCGCTCGTTCTCGGCGAGCGCGGCGCGGAGCGCCGTGGCCTGCGACACGATCTGCCTCGAGGAGCGGGTGTAGACGCCGCGAAGGACGAGCCAGAGGAGGATCGCCGCGGCGGCGATGATCAGCCCGATCCCGGCCTGCATGTTCCAGAGCGCCATCTGCAGCGGCTCGATGTCCCGCCAGACGGTCACGGCGCCGATGATCTTCCCATCGCTGAGCACCGGGACCCACGACTCGAGCGTCTGGACCGGCCGGACATCGGGGCTCGAGAGCGTGACGGTGCCATGGTCGGAGTGGTCGCCGGTGGCCGGTGCCGAAGTCGCGGGCTCGGAATACGTGAAGCCCGGCCTCGCGTAGCGCACGTCGGCGACGATCGTCCGGTTGGTGGCGACGCGCTGCCCGGCCAGCGCCGCGGCCAGGTTCGGGTTCTCGACCGGATCGAGCCGTCGGCCGATCTCGCTGTCGTCGTAGGAGAAGACGATGGTGCCGTCTGGGGCGTAGAAGCGTGTGGACACGACGTTGTAGATCGAGAAGTGGAAGACCACGGTCTGCTCGAGCGTCTGCTCCTCCGTGACGGTCAGCGGGCGCTGGAAGACCGAGTTCTGGAAGACGGTCCCGAAGTGCCCGGCCACCGCGTCCTGCGTGAAGTTCACGGTCTCGTCCTCGACGTAGCGGCCGATCAAGAAAGCGGTCAGCCCACCGAGCGCGACCGCCGTGACGACCAGCACGAGCGCGAGGGCGACCGAGAACCGCGCGACCGGAGACCAACGGCTGAAGCCGCGCTGACCCATCTCTGGACCCTAGGTCGGGGCCTGTGGGCGCCGACACCCTCAATTGGGGGAGGCAGGTATCAGTCCGCCCTGGGCCGGATAGTACCTATGGCACGCGCCTTGCGAAGTTGGGCTGCGCAAGGAGGTGTAGTCATGCTTTGGACGATCGTCGTCGTGCTGCTGGTCCTTTGGCTGCTCGGCGTCGTCGCACTCCCGTCGGTCGGCGCGCTCATCCACATCCTTCTCGTCCTCGCGCTGATCGTGCTGATCTTCCAGCTGCTCTCGGGCCGCCGGGCGGTCTGACTTCCGACCTGCGAAGAACGCGAGGACCGCGGCCGATCCGGCCGCGGTCCTTTGTGTTCACGCTCGTGCGGCGCGGGCACGGCCGAACGGCACGCACGACAGACGCTTGACCGCATCGTTCGAAATCAGTAACGTCATCGCGCTCGCCAGAAGTGGCGAAGACTTCGAAAGGCAGGGCCGCTCGGTAGCAATGGATCTCCAGAGCTCCTTCGTCCGCTCCGGCGACTCCGGGGCACGTCCTCGGAGCACCCTGCCCACCTCCGGACCCAGCTAGAGCACCCGCAGAGCTGGACATCCGGACCGTGGGCATCGAGCCCACGGTCTTTTTCATTCCGGCGGATACCGCCGAAGGCAGTGGGCTCCCGACCTCGCGTGAAAGGAGTCCGCGCAGTGGCCATCGCAGTTCGCGACGACATCGGCCCGCCCACGGTCCGTCCGTCCCGTCCCGCGCTCCGGGCACAGGGCATCGTCAAGTCCTTCCGCTCGTCGGGAACGGACGTCCGGGCCGTCGACGACGTGTCCCTGGCCGTCAGCCGCGGCGAGATCTACGCGCTTCTCGGTGCGAATGGATCCGGCAAGTCGACCCTCATCCGGGTCTTTTCGACGCTGCTCGAGGCGGATGCCGGCACGGTGACCGTGTTCGGTCTCGATATCCGAACGGACGAGCTCGCCGTGAAGCGGCTGATCAACCGCGTCTCGGTCGAAGCATCGTTCTTCAAGAAGCTCTCGGCGATGGAGAACCTCGTCTACGCGGGCCGCCTGTACGGCGTGCCCGCGGCGGACGCGCGCACCCGCTCGCGCGAGATCCTGATCCGGCTCGGCATCGTCGCCGCGCGACATGAGGAGCCGCTCGAGAAGCTCTCGCGCGGCATGCAGCAGAAGGTCGCGATCGCGCGCGCGTTCCTCACGGCGCCCTCGCTGCTGCTCCTGGACGAGCCCACGACCGGGCTCGACATCCGGAGCAAGCGGGAGGTCCAGACGTTCGTGCGCGACCTTCGGGACGAACACGACGCGACGATCGTCCTGACGACGCACGACCTCGATGAGGCCGAGCGGCTCGCTGACCGCGTCGGCGTGCTCCACGGCGGCAAGCTCGTCGCGGAAGGCACGCCGAGCGAGCTCATCGCGCGCTACGGCGGCCGCGGCTCGCTGGAGGACGTCTTCATGACGATCACCGGCCGCAAGCTCGAAGAGGCGGACAAAGGCGAGGAGGAGCCTGGGACGTGATCGCAGAATTCGCGGCCCAGGCCGGCCTCGCCTACGCGTTCGTCGAGCGCGAGGTCGCGCTCATGAAGCGGTACTGGCTCTGGGAGGTCGTCTGGATCATCTACGGGATCGTGACCTCCCTGTCGGTCGCGTTCATCGGCATCGCCGCGCCCGCGATCTCGGGGATCGCGGTCGACCCCGCGACGACCTCGCGCTTCGTCCTCTATCTGCTCGTTGGGACGATCGCCTGGCGCTTCATGGGCCTCGTGTTCGAGAACATCGCCGAGATCATCGCGTGGGAGCGGTGGGAAGGGACGATCGAGTACACGTTCATGGCGCCGGTCCCGCGGCTCACGCACCTCGCGGGCATGGCCGGCGGCACCATCGTGCGCGCGGTCGTGTTCAGCGTGACGACGCTCTTCGCGGTGATGCTGTTCATCCCGGTCGACCTGTCGCACGCGAATGCGCTCTCGGCGATCGTCATGCTCGCCGTCGGCACCGTCGCGTTCATGGGCCTGGGCATCGCGTCGGCCGTGTTCCCGCTGATCTGGACCGAGAAGGGCTTGCAGATGGCCTACATCGTCCAGGCCATCGTCCTGCTCGTGTCGGGCGTCTATTACCCGACGAGCGTCCTCCCGGCATGGCTGCAGGCGCTGTCGGTGATCTCGCCCGCCACGTACGTGATCGAGGGCATGCGCCGGGCTCTCCTCGACGGCGCGGACCTTGCGTCGCTCTGGCCGCTCGTCTGGCCGGCGCTCCTCGTCGGCCTGCTGTCGATCCCGATCGGCCTTCGGGCGTTCGTGGCCGCCGAGCGCTACGCGAAGCGCACCGGCCGGCTGAAGCGGAGCGGCTAGGAGGCCGACCCCGCTAGGCTTTCCAGATGGGACGGCTCACCGGCGCGCCATCCGCCCGGCGAGGCGACGAGACCGAGGACTTCCACGGCGAGCGCATCGCCGATCCGTACCGCTGGCTCGAGCGCGACGGCGCCGAGACCCGCGCCTGGACCGATCTGCAGAACGTTCGGACCCGTGATGCGCTCGACGCCGTGCCGGAGCGGTCCCGCTTTGCGACGCGGCTTCGCGAGCTGCTCGGGGTCGGCCTCCTTGGCGTGCCGAAGCCGGTGGCCGGACGCGTCTTCTTCGAGCGCCGCTCGGCCGGCGCCCGGCAGATGGTCCTGTTCGTCCATGAGCGGGGCCACGAGCGGGCGCTCATCGACCCGAATCAGCTCGATGCCACCGGCCTGATCGCGCTGGACTGGTGGTACCCCTCGCCGGACGGCATGCTCGTGGCGTTCGGGTTGTCGCGCGGCGGCACCGAGATGTCGATCCTCCATGTGCTCGACGTCGCGAGCGGCGAACGGTTGCCGGACGAGATCGCGCACACCCAGCGCGCCCGGGTGGCGTGGTCGGGCGACGGCTTCTACTACACGGTGCATCCCGCCCCCGGCACGGTGCCACCAGGTGACGAGCACTACTACCGCAGGGTGCGATATCACCGGCTCGGCGACGATCCGGCGCGCGATCCACTCGTCTTCGGCGATGGCCTTCCCAAAGAATCGCTGCTGAGCGTGGCCGCGGACGCGAAGGGTCGTTGGGTGGTGCTGTCCGCGGCGCAGGGGTGGAGCCGCAACGATCTCTACCTGCTGACGCGCGACGCGGGATCCGATGGCCCGCGGGTCATGATCGAAGGCGCCGATGGTCTGAGCGAACCGACCGTGGCGGGCGGGCGGATCTGGATCCGCACCAACGTCGGCAGCCCGAACTACCGCATCGATGTCGCGGATCCGAGCGCGCCCGATCAGTGGCGCACGGTGGTGCCGGAAAGTGAGCATCCGATCGAGTCGTTCGACGTGACCCGATCGCACCTCCTCGTGCACACGCTTGTCGACGCATCGTCCCGGCTGTCCGTGTGGTCTCACGAGGGCGTCTGGCAGCGCGACATCGCGCTCGATCCGTTCGTCGCGCTCCTGGACCGGGCGCCAGGCGCATCGCCGATCGCGGATCCGGCCAGCGAGCGCTTCGGCTACACCGTGGATTCGTTCACGCGGCCACCGGTCGCGTACGTCGGCGACGCGGATACCGGCGAGAGCGAGGTCGTCGCCCAGCTCGCCCTTCCCGCCGGGTTCGACGCGTCGGCGGTCGCGGTGGAGCAGCGCTGGTACCGCTCGCGGGACGGCACGAAGGTGCCGATGTTCCTCGTCCACGGCCGCGACGTGCGTCCGACCGGCGACGTACCGACCATCCTCAATGGCTACGGCGGCTTCAACATCTCGCGCACGCCCGCGTTCTCGGGATCCGTCGCGGCATGGGTCGAAGCCGGCGGCCTCTACGTCGTCGCCAACCTGCGCGGCGGGGCGGAGTTCGGCGAGCGATGGCACCGGGCGGGGATGCGCGCGAGCAAGCAGAACGTGTTCGATGACTTCGCCGCCGCGGGCGAGGCGCTCGTCGCCGCGGGCTGGACGACGGTGGAACGGCTCGGCATCTCCGGCGGCTCGAACGGCGGCCTGCTCGTCGGTGCGGCGATGACCCAGCGGCCCGACCTCTTCGCCGCGGTCGCGTGCGCCGTGCCGCTGCTCGACATGCTCCGTTACCAGCGGTTCCTCATCGCCCGGTTCTGGATCGACGAGTACGGCTCGGCCGAGGATGCGGAGCAGTTCCGCTGGCTCCGCGCGTATTCGCCGTACCACAACACCCGCGCGGGCACGCGCTATCCGGCGGTGCTGTTCACGACGGCCGAGGGCGACTCGCGCGTCGATCCGGGTCATGCGCGCAAGATGACCGCGCTCATGCAACATCTCCAGCGCGACGAGCAAGACGCGATCACGCTCCTGCGGGTCGATCGCGACGCGGGGCATGGCATCGGCAAGCCGCTCGACAAGCAGGTGGACGACTCCGCCGATCAGCTCGCGTTCTTCGCGTGGCGCCTCGGCATCCGCACGGGCGAACGAGTGGGTACAGTGGCGGCCGCAAGGTTGAACATCCTCCGATTCCTGCGCGAGCAGGCGAAGGGCTACGACTGCAGCGTGTGCGGCCAGAATCACGCGCGGTCGGACATCCGCGTGCTCGGCAAGCTCGAGTCCGCGTGGATCGTGCGGGTCACCTGCTCGAAGTGCGACACGTCGTTCAAGCTGCTGGTGGTCATCGACGAAGAGCGCGCCAACGTGAGCCCGGTGCAGGAGACGACCCGCCGGCCGGAGCGCAAGCGCCGCCCAGCCGTGTCGCTCGACGAGGTGCTCGACGCGCACGAGTTCCTGAAATCGTACGAGGGCGGCGTGACCGGGATGCTCGAGGAGCCTGGCCGGCGGACCAGCGTCGAGCGCGACACGAAGGCCTAGCGGCATGGGGCAGAACGCGGTCATCACCGGGTGGGGCTACTACGCGCCGTCGCGCGTCGTCACGAACTTCGACCTCGAGAAGATCGTCGACACGTCCGACGAATGGATCACCAGCCGCACCGGGATCAAGGAGCGGCGCTACGCGGCCGAGGGCGAGACGACGTCCACCATGTCGCTACGCGCGGGCCGGATGGCGCTCGAGAAGGCGCGCCTGCGGCCGCAGGATCTCGATCTGGTCATCGTCGCGACCTGCTCGCCGGATTACATCTTCCCGGCGACCGCGTGCATGGTCCAGGACGCGCTCGGGGCGGACCGCGCGGGCGCGTTCGACATCGAGGCAGCCTGCACCGGGTTCGTCTCGGGGATCGCGATCGCCCGGGGACTCGTGGTGTCCGGCACGCATCAGAACGCGCTGGTCATCGGCGCGGAGACGCTGTCGCGCTTCCTCAATTGGAAGGATCGCTCGACGTGCGTGCTGTTCGCCGATGGCGCGGGCGCCGTGGTCATCGAGGCATCGAATGCGTCCGTCGGGATCGAGTCCGCGGTGCTGCACAGCGAGGGCTCGAAGGGCGAGCTGCTGATGGTCGCCGCCGGAGGCGCCCGCCACCCCACGTCGCCCAAGACGATCGAGCTCGGCCAGCACTTCATCACGATGGCGGGCGGCGAGGTGTTCAAGCTGGCGGTGAAGTCGATGGCGGACGCCGCGGAGGAGGCGATCGCCGAGGCGAACCTTCGTCTCGAGGACATCCAGCTGATGATCCCGCACCAGGCGAACCTCCGGATCATCGAGGGTGTCGCGAAGCGCTTGCGCTTCCCGATGGAGCGCGTCTTCGTGAACATCCAGAAGTACGGCAACACGTCCGCGGCGTCGATCCCGATCGCGCTCTGCGAGGCCGCGGCCGAAGGCCGCCTGCGCCGCGGCGACAAGGTGCTCCTGGTCGCGTTCGGGGGTGGGTTCACGTGGGGCGCGTCGGTGCTCGAGTGGTTCGGCGAGCACGAGCCCGGCCGGCCGAAGTCGATCGTGGAGCGCGCGAGCCGTCGCGTCGAAGACCTCGTCGATCGGGTCCTCCCGAGCTAGAGACTCGCGCGCGACCGCGATGCGCCGCGACTAGAACATCCATTCGATGCGCGGTCACAATCACGGATCGCCCTGAAATTCACCGTCCGACCTATTGACAGCACGCTCGGGTGGCGCCAAAGTGCACCCGCGTGGTGAGTAGTGGGGACTGGTGGGGAACCAGCAGGCCCCGGAATCGGAAGGGCGCACAGGCGAGTTGGAAACGTACTTTGCCGGCGAATTCTCCCACGC